>JAISJZ010000001.1 GCA_031261125.1 Planctomycetaceae bacterium
AAAGTGATACGGTCATTTTTTACCCTTGTATTGTTAAATTGTTATTGACATAATCTATCGTAATTCTTACACTGCGCCAAGAACGGCTTA
Organism: Planctomycetaceae bacterium; assembly: GCA_031261125.1. Taxonomy (GTDB): domain Bacteria; phylum Planctomycetota; class Planctomycetia; order Pirellulales; family Thermoguttaceae; genus WRKP01. The sequence continues at coordinate 91 of JAISJZ010000001.1, forward strand.
ATTCTTGATGCACAATGACCAACCGTACCGATAAATCAGAATTACGGAAAATCATCCGCAAAAAATTAGAAATCAACGCTCCGCTGCGAAACGAAAAAAGTTCTCTGATTTGGAATACGCTGACCAAAATGGAAAATTTCCGGTATGCCCGGCAAAGCGGACAGTTAATGGTTTATCTCGATTTCGATTCGGAAGTTCAAACGACCCTGTTTCTGACGGACGAACCGGATTGGACAAACGGACTCATTATTCCGTATTGCCGGTTTGATGAAATTTTAGCCGTCCGCGTTTTTTCACTTGACGAATTAGCACCGCAAACCTTCGGCATTTTGGAACCGAAACAGGACATTACTACCGACCCGCAACGTTTAGTTTCACCGGAAGAAATTGCATTTGTCCTTGTTCCCGGTTTAGCATTCGACCGGCAAGGCAATCGGCTTGGCAGAGGTAAAGGATACTACGACCGATTTTTGAGAAAAATTCCGCCGGAAACATTCACCGCCGGATTGGCGTTTGAATGTCAAATAGTCGAGCAAATTCCGGTGTGTGCGCACGACGAGCCGGTTTCGATGGTCATCACCGAAACCGGCTAATCAAAACTACTTTTTCACTCTCCGGCGGGCAACGAGACCGGCACCAGCGATACCTAAACCGAAAATCAGCATCGTCGCCGGTTCCGGCACTACCGGCGAACCAGGAACCACCGGTGCCTCTTCCGGCGGATTAGGACTATACGGACGAGGACGACGCGGATTATTATTATCCGGGTTCCGATTATACGGCGGGTTCAGCGTCCCCGGCGGATTCTGCAATGCCCTTGAAGCAACATTACCGACCGTATCCGATATCCGTGTCGGAGGCAGCGGCAACTCTTGAATCATCGCATCTGCCCGTGCCGTATTCATCGGATTCATCGTACAAGTTCCCAATGAACTCTGGTCGCCGGACTTTTGAAATTCAAAAGACATCAAATTCGCACTCGGATTATGCCGCTGTGCAGCATCAAATATCGGCGATTTGAAGTGACTGCCTCCGTTCACCACGGAACTAACGTCCGCGTTGGAAACACCGGGCAAACAGGGCAAAACGCCCAGCGAACAAACGAAAATAAAACGCGTGAAAGTGTTCATTTCTCACCTCCTCATTTAGTATTGTACGGAAACGGTGCAGCGGACACTCTAATAGGATAATCGGTTATCTTGTCAAAAGTATTTTCCGAAAAGATAAATAACTACCGAAAATATCCGCCGACGCGCCTCTATCGCCATATTCTACTTGAAAAACCAAAGGAAGTCAAGACCTTTTTTTTATTTTTTGAAAAATCTTTTCCCGGTCTTCCTTTTGTAAGAATTAACAGCAATTACTATGCCAAGGGAAACTGAGGGACAAACACCGTAAAACCAGTAGAAAATGGGGTGTGAAAAACCGCCGGTATCGGCAAAATAATACAAACCGGCTGGAAAAATGCGAAAAGTGTATCATTTTGCAGGTAACTTGCGGATACAGAGGCGTTCGATGCCGGGAGAAAAAAGATAAACTCTCTGCGGATTAACGCCGATAAGTCAGATGATACTGTTTAGCATCATTGCGCCGTTTAGCCGCCGGCACCGGCGGTGCGGATGGTACTGGTTTAATCAAAAGGGCGAAACAAGGATGGTCTCTATGGCTCGCAAATTATTAGTCATCACTGGTTTCATTGCAGCGTTCACGCTTGTTTCGTTTCACGGCATTAACAGTTCCGATGCCGCTACGCATACAACCATTGGTTCCTTGAATCTCGAATTAGGGGTGCAAGTTGCTAACGGAACCAACGTTATACTCAATAAGGACTTAAATCCGCCGTGGTACTATATTTTTGTTGACGGACAAGACATCGGTCCGATGACGGGCAACGGCAACGGCGGACAGTTTAACCTTGCAATTAACAAAGCAGGTGTGGGTTTGTGGCGGCTTGACAACGGCGATAACAACGTTGCTGCCGCAACAACAAACTACTTTAACGTCAATGCCGGCACCTTGGAATTGATGGGAACCCGGCTGAACGATGACGGTACCCGAACGGCAAACGGTACAACTATCACACTCGGCGGTGCCGCGGCGGCAACGGAGTTCCGTGTCCGTTCCGGTGCAACACTGAACTCGCGGGAAAAAAACCGCGTTTCGGCTCCGACTATCCGCTTTGACGGCGGGGCAACGATAGGATTGGATTTAACGCATAGTACCGGCGACGGAACTGCCCAACTCGCTCTTGCCGGCGGAAATACGGTCTATGACTTTACATCGCCGACTGACCCGCACGCTACGATTAATCTGCTCGGCTTTCACAACGTTGATGCCCCGGAACTGCGGCTTATTGACTTTCAGTATGCCTATACCGGCAACGGCGCACCGGAAGACCCCGGACTGTATTATCCCGGCTGGTTCTGGATTGGCAGTAACGTCATAGGAGCGAACACCGATATTAAAGTCCGGGGCGAGGCGTTACAGGATGTTATTACGGCAAGCGGCGGCCGCTTAACCGGCGATGAATATCAGACCGCTGTCGGCTGGGCTGCGACGAATGCTTCGTACATTGCTGTCCGTGATTTCAGTTCCCGCGTCGGTGCTGTCCAATGGACGGGCAGCACGGATAACAAATGGAACGCCACTTCCGCAAACTGGACGGGCATCAATGGAAACAATCTGGAAAATGACACGCCGAACATAAACACGGCCGGGTCAAACACTTTTCTGCACGGCGATTTGGCACTGTTCGGTGCTACCAGCGGCGAAAAACTGATTGCCGTTCAATCCGGCGGCGTACAAATCGGCAATCTGACAACGCTGAACAATTATAATTTGGATTTTGTTCCGGGAATGATTGTGAATGCCGGAGAGTACCGGTTCACCAACGAGAACAATTCGCTCATCGGAATCGACGGACCCGGCGGTGTTTTGATAACTTCGGCAGCGGACAATCCGATTAAAACCAAGGTAACGTTTGCATCGCCGAACTCCTACTGGGGAAAAACACTGGTGGAAAACGGTTCGGCATTACACTTAAACACAAGCGGTTCAGCCGGAACCGGCGCGATTGAATTGAAAACGGGGGCGCAACTTGTTTTTGCAACGAACATTCAGGATGATTACTTCCAAAATGCGATTTCTCTGGATGCAGGGACGACGCTGACCAAGGAAGGAACAAACAATTTGACATTCGGCAGTATCGTTTACGGCGAAGGCGATACCGTCATCAAGAGCGGAACACTTCGCGGCAATATCGGACGGGGATTGTTAACTGTCTATGAAGGGGCGACATATTCTACGTCTTATCCGTATCCCCAGGCAGACGGAACCGGAATGACAACGCTCGGCGATAACCGGACTATTAAAGGGTTGAGCAATTATTTTGACCCGGTTACGATGCTTCCGAACACCGGCGGTACCGTCAATATGGGTCAATATACGCTGTATATCGACGCAGCATCAGTGGCGGGACCGAGGGGACAGGGTTGGGAATTTTCAGGGTTAATCACCGGTAACGGTACTGCTAACGAAGGTTTTGAAGGAAACATAGCCAAATACGGCAGCGGAATACAAATTCTCTCAAACATATCCAACACTTACTCCGGCGGTACAACGGTCGGTGCGGGAACCCTCGTCGGCAGAACAACGTTGTCTGACGATATTCCGGTATTTCGCCCGTTCGGTACCGGTACTGTTACAGTTAAGAAAGACGCAACGCTGCGGTTTGATTTGTTCCGCGACCCGGCGGCAAATCCTGACGACCCGGCATACACCGCGGCGTTTGGTAATGCAATTCACGGCGAAGGAACGGTATTGAAATCCGGTGCCATCGACAATTACGGCGACCCTGTTTCCGGCGAGCAGCGCAGCACAGAAACGCTGTATCTGACTTCCAACGGTTCGACTTACACCGGTAAAACCGATATCCGCGAAGGCAATATCCGTATCCGCAGTATTTTCTCCACCGGAAAAACCAGTGAAGTCGCGTTGGCAACAGGTACCGCGCTGCAATTCGACCCGTTGGCTGATTCCGCGCCGGCAACGCCTTACGACCGGGTTATTACCGGAACGGGCAATGTCGAAATATTGTATAATGATACGAACAAAACGGTTGCTTATGTCGGCGGTTATAACCGTACTGACAGTGCCGGTAATCCGGCAACGGATTCAACGGTTCATTCCGATTACAGCGGTAAAACTGTTGTGGAACGGAACAGCGAACTACACATTCTTGATGTTTATGCAACCGGTAATACAAGTGCGGTGGAATTGCAGGAGACGACGAGTGATTTATATCTTGAATTTGAAACATCGAAGGACGAAAACGGACGCGAACGGGACCAAGTGTATAACCGGTATATTACCGGCAGCGGCAATGTCTTCAAACAAGGCGAAGGTGTCGTTGTTTTGGAATTGGGAACAAATCCGAACGATTATACCGGAACGACGGCGGTCAACAGCGGAACGCTGAAACTGAATTATGCCGATGCAACCGGTGCGGCAGATGTGTATGATGAGCAGAACGTTACGGTAACGCAATCCGGCATTTTGGAACTTGCTTTTGACGGAACGTACAATAAAGGGATTACCGGTGCCGGTATTTTGGCGAAGAGCGGAGAAGGGACAACGAGTTATTTGAACGGGAAATCGGACTACACCGGCGGAACGTATTTGTACAGCGGCACGCTTTCGTACTCCGATTTGGATATTGACACGCCCGGCAACCTCGGACGCGGCGGTGTCAGTTTCCTACGCGGCGGCGGAACACTGCAAAACCGGAACGAAGTCGAATCGTTTGACCGGAAAGTCAGCATTTATGCCGGTTCGACCGCAACGTTCGATACCAAAGCGGACTTAACGATGACCGGTTCGCAGGGAATACAGCATCAAATTGTTGAGGAGAGCGACCCGTATTATATTGCCGGCGGACAGAAGAGCAACTTCGTCAAGACCGGTGCGGCAACGATGACGATTAACAGCACTGCCGCTTGGACAGGAACAACGGTAGTGAAGGACGGCGTTCTGGCAAACAATATCCCGGACGGTACCGAATTGACGCTCAACAGTCCCGGAACGTACTATACCGGAAAATCGAACCGGACGGTTTCACTGCTCTCCGGCGACGGCGGTGTTCAAACAGAACAGGGCTACAACTTTACGGTAAATAATTCCAAGGACTCGCTGTTTGCCGGCGGAATCACCGGCGGCGGAAGTTTTGTCAAAGACGGTATCGGAACGCTGCAATTAACCGGCAGCAACACTTACACCGGCGGTACGCTCATCAAGAACGGAACACTTACCGGTAATATCGCATCAGGAACGGACTTGACCGTGAACGCTGCCGGGACGTATATTTCTACCGGCAACAGCCGTATCTTCGGTTCGCTGCAAGGAAGCGGAACGGTTGATATGAAGAACGGAATCGTCGTTATCCGGCAAACCAATACTGCCGCTAATCCGGTTTTCACAGGTAAAATTCTTAATGCCGACCGCCTCGTCAAGAGCGGAGACGGTACCCAAACATTCGCGGGTTTGCAGTACAAATTCTCCGGCGATATTGCGGTGGAAGCCGGTACGTTGAAAATCGGCGGTGCTAATTCAACACCGACGCAACTGATTACCGACAAATGGGTGAACGTTTCGGACGGTGCAACGCTGTTCCTCGACCGCAAGGGAAAAGCCGAAGCGGTGAACGGCAACGTGAACATCGACGGCACACTGGTTATCAATCTTGACAATAACTCGATTACTGCCGAAAGTTTTTCGTTCGGTAGTAATTCGCAGTTGGATGTCCGCGGTATCGGAACAAGCGAAACAATGGTGCCGGTTTTGACATCTTCGACGGCGATTGAAGATAACTTTGCATCGGTTAGCGTCGGCGGAGAATCCGCTAACGTTGATTATCTAACGCTCGGTGTTAGTAAATCGGCAGACAAGAAAATTATGTACGTCGGTCAATCGCTGTCGTGGTACGCCGCAACCGATGCTCACGGCAATTTCACGCTGACCGGTGCCGACAATTCCTTCGAGGTCAGCAGGGAGTTGGCTGATGTATTCGGAACATTCGACCCGGCACTTTGGGACGGCAAAACGTTAACCAAGAAAGGAATCGGCACGCTGATTCTTTCGGCGGCAAACACTTACACCGGACAGACCGTTGTCGAAAGCGGAACGTTGAAACTGAAAAATGAAAAGGCGACCGGCGGTTCATCCGGCGTGGTGCTTGGCGATAAAACAGCATTAGAAATCGCGTTTGACAGCAGGGACAAAGACGGCAACTGGACGAACGGTTACGCAACGTCCATCAGCGGCACGGGCGAAGTCGTGAAAACCGGCAACGGCTCGATAGCATTATTGACCGGCTATAATTCCTATACCGGTTATACAAAAGTCGAACAAGGCGGACTGCTCGTTGACGGTATGCTGGCGAGTCCGGTTTGGGTGCGGGAATTAGCATCTTTCGGCGGAAACGGCATCGTGAACGATAACGTCTATTTAGAAGACGGTTCCCGTTATTACTGGCGGTACGGAACAACCGAAGAAAAATCAGATATGCTGACGGTTGATAATCTGCATATTGGAGAAAACGTGATTTTCAAACCGGTTGCAAACAAATTGGATACACAGA
>JAISJZ010000234.1 GCA_031261125.1 Planctomycetaceae bacterium
TGCGTCAGCGTAAAATGAATCTGCGGCAGCGGCAGCGCAAGCCGAACGAACGATTCTGTGATATGTCCGAATTCGGTAACCGTCGATTTCAGATACTTCCGGCGGACGGGCGTGTTGAAAAACAAGTTGCGGACTTCGATTTGCGTCCCAACCGGCATACCGCACGGCACGATGCCGCCCGGCTGTCCGCCGGTAATGCGCAGTTCCTTCCCTTCATTGCTGTCCGCGGTTCGGCTTTTGAGCGACATCTGACTGATTTCTGCAACGGATGCCAACGCTTCGCCGCGGAAACCGAATGTCAAAATCTTGAATAAATCGTCAGCATCGGCAATTTTACCCGTCGAATGCGGTGATACGGCGAGAATCAATTCATCGGCGGCAATGCCCGAACCATTGTCCGCAATGCGGATAAGATTTGCGCCGCCGTTTTCGATATTGATGTCGATGCGGGTACTGCCGGCATCAATCGAATTTTCGACAAGTTCCTTTACCACGCTTGCCGGTCGTTCTATCACCTCGCCGGCAGCGATTTTGTTCACCATACTTTGCGGCAGCGTGCGTATCATTACCATCATCCGTTCAAATATGCCAAAATTTCTTTTGCCTGTGCTAACGTATCGTACATATAAATTTGCCGAAGATGATTCAGCAGCAGATTCTTCTGCAATGCCGTTAATTCGCCGGGACCATCAACTTTGTGCAGAATTTCTCCGGCATCGCGGTACAATGCCGTCAACGCTCCCCGCATAGATACCTTAAAGATATGCAGTTCCGACGGAATTCCGCCGAGCGATACGCCGTCATCAGGACTGCTTATCACAAGTTCGACAAACTGAAACGTTCCTTGGTCGGGAATTGCCTGAATACACATTTTAACCGGCGAAAATCCGTTGCCGGTGTTGACTTGCCAGCCCTTATTGATTTCCCAGACGGCAACGAGGCGGTCAGCACCGAGGACGAAGTACCGGTTTCGGAATTGCAGGCGTTCCGGCAGGTTTTCGATGACAGCAGTCCCTTCGCCGACAGCGGGACCATCAGCAACGGGACGCATTACAGGGTCGTTGAACTGAATCGGCGTTAGAGAGCCGCTGACTGTTGTGTCGGCGAGTATCGGCGGCGGTTCCTGAATGAAGACAGGGGTTTGGCATTTCGGGCAGTTTCGCGTTTGTCCGATAAGGGCGGTTTTCGCATTCAGTTTGCTGCCGCACGACGGACAATATATCGTGATAACGTCGCTCATTGAATTCAGGGGATAACAGCAGTATTTGCACCGTCTTGCATTCTACCCAAGATAGTGTCTAATAACAAGTTCACAGTTTGTAATTCGCGATTTGCAGTTTCAATGAATCTTTCCACTCTTTTCGGTCCCGATAATCTTGTTCAACTCGTTCAATATCAGGCGTTAGTTCAGCCGGACAAACCGGCGTTCATCTATCTGCCCGACGGTGCCGATAACGAAATCGTTCTCACGAACGCTGAACTCGACCGCCGCGTCAAAAGCATCGCCGCTCATCTGCAACGGCAGAATCTCTTCGGCGAACGTGCGCTGCTGCTCTATCCGCCGGGATTGGAATTCATCATCGCCTATTTCGCCTGTCTCTACGCCGGTGTTATTGCCGTCCCGCTCTATCCGCCCCGAAAAAACAGGGCAATGCTTCGTATCCAGATGGTCGAAGAAAGTGCCAAAGCAAAAATCGTTCTTGCAACCGCCGACATCATCGCGCGTTCGGCGACGATGCTTGACGATACGCCGGCTCTGAAAGCGTTACCGTGGATTGCAACAGACAGTGCTGTTAGCAGCGGAACTTGTTCCGAAGACGATTGGACGATGCCGCCGATAAACTCCGAAACGCTGGCGTTTCTGCAATACACGTCCGGTTCGACCGGCGACCCGAAGGGCGTGATGCTCACACACGGCAATCTGCTGCATAATTCGCATCTGATTCATCAGGGATTTGAGCATACCCGCACCGATGTCGGGGTCTATTGGCTGCCGAGTTATCACGATATGGGACTCATCGGCGGAATTATTCAGCCGTTGTACTGCGGACGACCGAATATCTTTATGCCGCCGCTGACGTTCTTGACACGTCCATTCCGCTGGCTCAAAGCAATTACAAAGTACAAAGGGACGACATCCGGCGGTCCCAATTTCGCTTACGACGTTTGTATTCGGCAAATCAAAGAGGAACAACTGGACGAGTTGGATTTATCGTCTTGGAAAGTAGCGTTTAACGGAGCGGAACCGGTCTTGGCAGAAACAATGGAAGCGTTTGCGAGGAAATTCGAACGCTGCGGCTTTCGGTACGAGGCGTTTTATCCGTGTTTCGGTTTGGCGGAAGGAACACTGATTGTTTCCGGCGGGTTCGTTGCTGAAAAACCGGTGGTGAAAAATTTCGATGCCGCTCAATTAGCAAAAGGATTAGCGTTGGAAGTTGTTCCGCCGACCGCACAGCAATCAATGCCGTTAATGCGCCGTTTGGTCAGCAACGGACACAACATCTTGCCGGAACAACACGTTGCGATTGCCGAACCGGAAACCTGCGTTGAATTGCCGGACGGACAAATCGGCGAAATTTGGGTATCGGGACCGAGTGTTGCCCAAGGATATTGGGAACGTCCCGATATTACAGAATACACGTTTCACGCAACGATGACACAGTCGCCGTATCCGGCACATTTGGAAGTGAACTGGATGCGCACCGGCGATTTGGGTTTTTTACTGAACGGCGAACTGTTCGTTACCGGTCGGATAAAGGACTTGCTGATTATCCGCGGCGTGAACATTTACCCGCAAGACATCGAACGGACAGTACAGAAGGTTGCCCCTGTACTGCGCCCGTTATGCGGTGCCGCTGTAATGGTCCCCGACGCTCACAAAGAAAAACTCGTCATTATTCAGGAAGTTGACCGCAAGTTTAAGGGCGATAATCCCGATGAAAATGTCCGCTTGTTTTCAGCGATATGTAAAGCGGTGGCGGCGGAACACGAAGTCCCGGCAGAAGGGATTGCGCTGATTCAACAGGGAACGATTCCAAAAACATCGTCCGGCAAGATTCAGCATTTTGCCTGCCGGGACGGATATTTGAACAAAACGTTGAGCGAAGTAGTGCGATGGAACGGAGAACCGCTGCCTAAACTGGAAGAAGCGGAAATAACAGCCCGCAGTGTCAGCAAGGACGAAAAGACCCGAATTGACGGCACCAGCCCCCAGCCGTTATCGTTCGTTTCCCCCAAAAGTCAAGAGAAAAAATCCGCAGTTGCGGGACAATTTCTGCCGCTGACGCAGGAAGCCGTTGCCGATGCCGTTCTCGAAGAAGTCCGCCGTATCGGAAAAGAACGTGCCGCCAATGTGTCGCTCGAAACGGACATCACGGAACTTGGTCTCGATTCGTTAGAGCGGATGGAAATCATTGCCGCTCTCGAAGATCGGTTCGGCGGACAATTCCCGGAGTCCGTACTGCCGACACTGTTCACGGCGCAGCAGGTTCTTGATGCCGTATTACAATACCTCGGAACGGGTACAAGAAAGCGGTATTATCCCCGTTCAGCCGCAACGCCGGAATCCATCGAAACCATTCGGGAACGTCTGCGAAAGAAATTTGACGAGTTGGCGGTACCTCTGGTTCGGGTTCCGTTTTCACCGGAAAAATTTGAGGAACTTTTCGGCAAAGATCACGCCGCTGAAACACCGGTTGGAATTGTAAAAATCGGTGATAATCAATACCAAAAGTTGGCGGCAAAAGACACAGAGCATCTGCTCTGGGCAATGAAACAGACGTTCATTGACCCGGTGTTCGTTGTTAAAGAAAAGCGGGATAGCGGCGAAGCAACGTTATTTCTTAAATCATTTATTGATAATCCAGAGCGGGACTTTATTACGATAATGTCGGTTACGCTTCAAATGGACGATATACAGGTTTCCGTTTCAACTCATCAACGCAAGAACCGGCAAGCGATGGACAAAATAGCAGATTCCGCCGAAGTGCTTTATGAAAAAGGCATTCCGACGGAAACCGGACAGTCAGGGTACAACGTAAACTCGCCTAGCCCCCGTGTGAATTCCCAAGAGGGCATCACCTCACAACCGGTGTTGTCGTCTGACACCGCCGGAAGTCAAGGGGGAATTTACGCCGAAACAACAAACTTTTCACTGTTCCCGGAATACCAAAAACTTAAAATCGGTCTCGACTTAATGGCAAAAACCGGCTTAAACCGGTTCTTCGACGTTCACGAGGGAATCACAAACAACATCGCACTCATCGGCGGGAAAGAGTACATCAACTTTTCCAATTATAATTACGTCAACACGTCCGGCGATCCTGAAGTTTCCGCCGCCGCCGTCGAAGCAATCAAAAAATACGGTACCAGCGTTTCCGCAAGCCGCCTCGTTTCCGGCAACAAACCGATTCACCAGGAACTCGAAAACGAAATCTCGGACTTTCTCGGCACCGAAGACACGATTGTAATGGTGGGCGGTCATTCGACAAACGAAGGAGTTATCGGTCATCTGCTTAACGACCAAGATATGATTCTGTACGATTCGCTGTCGCACAACAGTATCACGCAGGGTGTTAAACTTTCCGGCGCACGCCGCCGACCGTTTCCGCACAATGACTGGAAAGCAGCCGATTGGATTTTACAGAACCACCGCGGACAATACCGCCGCGTCCTCATTGCCGTTGAAGGACTGTACAGTATGGACGGTGATTATCCCGATTTACCGAAGTTAATCGAAGTCAAAAAGAAACACGGCTGCTTGTTGATGGTTGACGAAGCCCATTCGCTCGGAACACTCGGCAAAACCGGTCGCGGCATCGGCGAACATTTTAACGTGAACCGCTCCGATGTCGATATTTGGATGTGTACGTTGAGTAAGACGTTTGCAAGTGTCGGCGGATACATCAGCGGCTCCAAAGAGTTAGTCGAATATCTGAAATACACGTCGCCGAACTTTGTGTTCAGCGTCGGTATTTCTCCGCCGATGGGTGCAGCAGCGTTGGCGGCAATCCGCTTGTTGAAGCGCGAACCGCAGCGGACACAGCAGGCGCAAAAAAACGGTCAACTTTTTTTGAAATTGGCAAAAGAAAAAGGATTGGACACCGGCGTTAGTATGGGCAATGTCGTTGTCCCGGTGATTATCGGCAACTCGATGAAGGCACTGCAAGCGTCTAATGCGTTGTTTGAACGGAGTATCAATGTCCAGCCGATTTTACATCCGGCGGTTGAGGAAAAGGCGGCGCGTCTGCGGTTCTTCATCACCTCGGCACACACCGAAGAGCAAATCAGATACACGGTCGATACCGCCGCGGATGTGCTGCGTTGACAACAGCCGGCAGACAACGGATAATGATGTTATTAGCCGCTGTCATTTGCCCTTTGTTCCGATGTACAAACAGACATTTATTTTAGCAATCGTTTCTCTCGTCCTCGGTGTCGCCCTTGGCATCGGTTCCGCTTTCTCGGCATTGACCGTCAATGCGTGGAATCCGCTGCTGGAATACAAAAAAGCATCCGAAATTATCAAAGAAGGTGCCGAAAAAAATTCCAATCCAAACGCCAAAGCCCAAATCGAACAGACCGTATTCGACTTCGGTATCAAAGATGTCAAAGAAAAAGGCGAACATAATTTTGAAATCAAAAACGTCGGTACCGCAACGCTCACACTGGAAGTCAACCGGACAACCTGTACTTGTACCGGCATTGATTTGTCGCATAAAAGTTTGGCACCGGGACAAACGGCAACCGCCAAAGTCCGGTACGATGCCGAACGGGCTTTGACCGGTCCGTATAATCAAGGCGGTACCGTTGTAACAAACGACCCGGAACACCGTGAAATCTATCTGGGCATTAAGGGGTTGTTCACGTCGCCGATTGTTGCCGAACCCGCTGCCGTTGTCTTTCCGACGCTGCATAGTGCCGAAACGCAAACCGCTGCTGTCCGTTTTTTCGGATACGATAAACCGCTGTTGGAGATAACATCTGCCGAGTGGAACGATAAGGAACACTTCGATTTTACGTTTCAGAAGTCCGAATTAACGAAGACGGAAAAAGACGACCGGATGAAACAAAATGCCGGTTCGGTTATCGAAGCGAAAATCACGGTAAAACCCGGCTTACCGCTGGGAATGTTTCAAGAAAAAATTTACCTGAAAACGAATTACACCAGTGAACCGGCACTGGAATTGGCCGTCCGCGGACAAATTGCGGTGAGCGGTATTTCCGTAACCGGAATGGGTTTTGCGAAAGACACCGGTACACTGCTGCTCGGCACCGTCAGCAAAGGAAAGACATCGTCGCGGGACGTTTCGGTTCAATTTATCGGCACCACCGCTGCCGAAGCGAATCTGCGGGTAAAGGAGGTCAAACCGGATTTCTTGAAAACGACACTGACGCAGCCGAAGGATGTCGGTTCAGAATCCAGCCGCCGCCGGTTTTACACGCTGACACTGGAAGTACCGGCAACGGCACCGGTATGTAATTACATCAAGTCCGATGAACAAAATATCGCAATGGTAATTTTGGAAACCGGCTTGAAGGATTCGCCGGTAATTAAAATACCGGTGCAGTTCGCCGTGGAACAGTGAGTCATCACCGTTTGCGGATTAAATGTTCCCGCCGGCTTAAATAGGTTGCCAATGCCGCATCCAGCGGCATATCGGTTCGGAACAATGCGTAATCAATCTGCAATTTGGAGCATCCGTCTTGTATTTCTTCAAGGTAACTATTTAACGCTTCAAGATACCCCTTCCGCAGCATCCGCGGGTCGCATCGGATTTGCACCGGTACTTCCAAACCGTCAAACCGGGTCGCCCCGCCGAGCGTGAAATCCAGTTCCATCGCATCCAAAACGTGAAACACAATAACATCGTGTCCGTGCGCCCGAAGATACCGCAATCCGTCAAACAAACCATTCCGCTGTACCAGCAAATCAGAAATGACAACAACCAGCCCGTTCGGACGTACCGCCTCGGCTGCCTCCCGCATTGCGTCAAGCATATTCGGCTGTACGCCTTTGACATCGTGCAGCGCATCTTCCAAGTTAAGCAGTGCTTGCGGCGCAACGCCTTGCCGCTCTTCTTCAAGACGCAGAAGACCAAGTTCCATTGATTGCGTTACAGCATACAGTTGCGACCTTTTCATTCGGGACGGTAAAATACTTTCCGTATCTTTGTCGAACAGGATACAGCCGACGGCATCCTGCTGCCGAATGGCAAGGTGCGCAAGCGAAGCCGCAATGGTACAGCCGTAATCATACTTGCTGAACGAACCGCTGTCGTACATCATACTGCGGGAGACATCAATTAAAAGCGTCAGACGCAGATTCGTATCAACTTCATACTGTTTGACGTACAAACGGTCTTGTTTCGCCCAAACCTTCCAGTCAACACTCCGCGGGTCGTCGCCGGGGGCATACTGCCGATGCTGCCGGAACTCAACGGAGTTGCCGAAGTGTCTGCTCTTGTGCATACCGCTTAAAAAACCGTCAACAATATGCCGCGCCCGTAAATCCAGTTTGGAAATCCGTTTAAGCGTTTCAGGATGAAAGTAATTCATTGGAAAAATGATTCGCTATTTGTTTAACCGTTCAATCATCGTCCCGACTTTCTGCCGGTGTTTCAATAACGGGCGCGGGTCAAGCGTGAATTCCGTCATACTCTTCGTGATATTCTCCGGTACAATCAGTAAATTTTCCGCTTCTTTGCGTTCCGCTTCGGACAGCGTACCGCCCTTCTGTTTCAGCAATTCACGCAGAAGATAGAACATTTCGTAGTCCTCAACGCCTTCCCGAATCATTGCCCAGCGGATACTCGCAACCGGCTTGTCGAAATTCGGTTTGCCGTCGTTCAATCCCGGTACGGCTGCGGACAGCGGCGGATAAATGAACCGCCCGTCGCCGTTGCCCCATTTCGCTTTCGTTCCCGCCGGTGTGGAATAACCGCTGACATAACCCATCGGGTCTTCGTAGGGATTTTGATACCCATTCGGAAATGCTGAACCGCTCGTCCAGTAATTCGTTTGCCAAATCAGCGAACCGACAACGTTCCG
>JAISJZ010000068.1 GCA_031261125.1 Planctomycetaceae bacterium
GGGTGAATGTTGACGCGAGGATATTCCCGACCGGTACTTCCTGACAAACGAGGTCAATGTACCGGCTGCTTAACTGAAACGTTTTACCGGAACCTGCCGATGCGCTGATAATCGTGTTCTGCATAAAAGGTCAATACCTCTAAAAACTCCTGCTGTACTATTGTGATTGTATGCTTAAAAGGTTCAGCATTGCAATGTCCGGTCTGTCCGTTTGTTATTTCAGCAATTCATCAAAATCCAATCCTTCCAAGTTGAAAACGCTTACGGTACTCGGACTGTCCGGCGTTTCCAAGTCGATGTTCGAGACGTATAACTTTGTTCCCCGCAGGCAAACTTCCGAACACCTGTCTAACGCCCCCGCTTTCTTCTGTTCTGCATCGGGATTCAAAGCGTTCTTCGCCAGCAGCACCGTTTTGCCGTTCTTCGGATTCAACGCCCAAACCGCATTGCCGACATAGTCCGCAAAGAAAATGTACCCCTTCGGACAAACCTTCAAACCGTCAACGCTGTCAAACGGACTTTCGGTATTTACGTTCCGGTGCGATGCCGCATTGCCGTTCTTGTCAAACTTCACTTCAACAATTTTCTTATCGCCGAAATTGGCAACGTACAGCGTGCCGTCTTTTGCCAAGCCGATACCGTTTGCACCGACTTTTTGAGCATTCGGGTCATTTTCGCCGGTTTTGAAATTGAAAACGAAATGCGGGTCGCTCTGATACGGCGAAACATACAGCGGTTCCTGCGTTTCAACCGTCCGCCGCAACAACCGTCCGCGCCGCGGTGCCGTTACCGGTCGGAACTCATCAATACCAAACCGGAACACGCCTGTAACAAACGGCAATTCGACAATCTGCGGGTCAATCTGCGTTTCGGCAACATAAATCTTGCCGTCAAAAATTTCCAAACCGTTTGCCTGAACGATTCCGAAAACCAGCACTTCCTCCTGATACGGTTTGCCGCCGTTGTGCAGCACCCGAAGGATGCGCGATTTGTGATTCGGATTACCGCCCAGACATTGGCTGTCGGCAATGTACAGATTACCGTCGGGACCGAAGGAAATACCCAGCGGCGTAACCCGTCCCGTTTCGGGATGAGCGGACAGTTCAAAGTATTTTTCAACTTGATCGTCTGCGTCAATTTTCAGCAGTTGGGCGTTGCCTTTCGTTCCAATCACAGGAACGGCAAGAATAATGTCGCCGGACGAACTGACAGTCATACCGTCGGGATGAATTTGTCCTTCCGGCAGAATAATTGCTTTCTCCGGTTTGAGCAGCGGTTCGGCTGCATTGACACAAAACGGGAATGTACCAATAAACAATGCAAAAATGAAGTGTTTCATAATAAAAAAGATTAAGGGGACAGGATTTAGGATTCAGGGGATTTATACTGCCGGCAGTATTCTTCCGTTTTTGAAACCGAACACGCCGCAATCGTTATAGGACTGTTTCAACCGCACGCTTGCCGCTAAAACATCATTCATCGTTTCCCAAAGGATTTCAATGTACAACTCCGTCATTTAGCAATAGACCTGTTTGTTTCGCAAGGCGGTAAAAGGGCTTGTTCTCATCTTGAAACACGGCAATATCAATTTTCTGTTCACCGATGCGGTCGGCAATTTTCCAATAGAGTGCCGATTGGTCTTTCCAGGCAATTTTCGATGACAAAATCGCGATGTCAATATCGCCGCCCTTTTTGGTGTCATCGGCGCGCGACCCGAAAAGATAAACCGGCGCATCGGTATCAAAAGACGCAACCGCCTCAACGATAACCTGTTTTTCGTACTCCGTAATCCGCATCGGTATCAATGACTGATTTTATACTCTTCGTTAAATGCTTCGTCAAAATCGAACACATCGCTGAAATCGTCAATACTGTCTCTGTCCGTCTTGTTCATCAAACGGGCTTCAATCAGATTATACACAATCGCGCCGATGTCGTTCGTTTTTCGGATGCCCATCGAATTCAGTACGGACTTTGCCAGCAGTCCGTACTGCTGAACGGCATAATCCCGCGCCGCCCGGCAAAGGTCTTGACCGCTCACCTGATTACCCGGTTCGCCGTCAAGCCCGTTTTTGCCGAGTTTCATCACGTCTTGGGCGTACCCTAACGTTTCATAAACGAAAATATACGCCTCTTTCTTGTACCGCCGGTCGCGGGCTAACAATTCGGAAAAAGCAGGATGGGACATCGTCAGTTTTCAATTAACTTTACCGCTTCATCGTCCAGCGGCATAACGTAAAAGTTGTCGAACAAACAGCCCTGATTGCCGCCGCCGTGAAGTTGCAGACCGACGAAACCTTCAAAACCGTGCGACGGCGTTCCGTCGATAATGTTCACAATCGTCCAGCCGTTGAGGAACGTAACAATATGTTCGCCGACAGCGACCGTTCCGATAGTGTTCCACTCTTTTTCCTTTGTTGCTTTGGCTGATGCCGCTTGAGTTGCCTCGGTTTTCTGAACCCAGCCGCGCCCTTGAACTTCCCACAAGTTGGCGTTCACTTGATTTCCTTCGGCAATTTCGCATTGGAATCCTTTGAGCCAATACGGTTTGTCAACGTTGGAAGCCCGGAAGTACAAACCGCTGTTGCCGTGTTCCATTTTGAATGAAACCTTCACCGCAAAATTCTTATAGACCGACTTGGTAACCACGATGCCGTCCCGCGGTTCTTTCTCCGGCGTTTTTCCGTTGAGAACGCCGTCTTCTTGGATTTTCCATTCGCCAACTGGTTTGATTTCAATATCTTCATTGAATCTCTTATCGGCATACAGCGGAACCCACGGCGTTGCCGGCAACTCTTTGATTCGGATGTTCTTCCACCGGATTTGTCCCGTTTTGCCGGAATGAACCTGCAAGCCGAAAATTCCTTCGTTCGCTTCAATGTCGATGATGTCAACGATTTTTTCGCCGTTCAACCGCGTTTTAATGGACGGACCGACGCACTGAATCTCAATGGAATTCCAATCACCTTTCTTATAGGCATCAGTAATTTTGTTCTTGACGGTTTCCTGCGGTACAAGATACCGGTCGCGGTTCCGTTCGTCATAGACGTTTGCCGTGTCGCTCGGTTCGAGGATTTCGCACTGATAGCCGTACAGGTACTTTTGACCGTCTTTTTCGCCGACTGCGCTGCGGAACTGAACGCCGGAATTACCGGGTTCGTCCAACTTAACATCGAACTTCAAAATGAAGTTGGAGTATTTTTTTTCGGTGCAGAGAAATGTGTTGGCTCCTGCGCCGCACTTTCCGACAATCGTATCACCGTCAATGGTGAACGCCGCATCGCCGCCGACTTTGTCTTTGAACTCCGGCACAAGGGAGCGGAAGCCGTCTTCGGCAAATGTTTGCGAAACCGCAAAAATGAACAGGAATGAAAGAGTAAGGAGATGTTTCATCAAAAAATGGGGTTGGGTGTTAGCGGCGGCACTTGTTCCGCCGATTGACTGTCATTGTAATCAAGAAGCGGACAAAAACAAGCCGGTCAAACGATAAAAAAAGTTCAAAACCATCCGTTGTTTTTTTTGTTTCCCCCCGATTGACAGTTTTAATGTTTTTCGGATAATGAGAGGGTCGTTTTGCCGATTGGCATAGCGGCGGGTTAGGGGCGGCTAGCTCAGTTGGTTAGAGCACCAGCTCGACAAGCTGGGGGTCACAGGTTCGAGTCCCGTGCCGCCCAAAAATGCGCTACCGGCGGCTGCTGCCACCGGTAGCGTTTCTTTGTAAGTAGTTGCAAACATTGGTGTTGCAATATTAACAGTTTTTTCTGTTTCAATTCTTTGCAAGGCATTTCCGGCGGGTTCTGCTACGGATTTTGCAACGTTACCTGCCGCTCGTCCAAAGGACAATTCCCGCTCGTACCGCTGGTTTCGATATGAAACTGCCCAGCGACTTATTTTCCGTGATTTCTGGGAAGATGCGGTCAATTCTTTCGGGGGCGTTTTCAAAAGCGTCCCGCAGATGCGGGTATAGTTCCGAGAAAATCGGGACAATATGCCTGTCTTTGCCCTCGTGATGTTCCGTTTTCAGGGAATGAGCAATAAATCGGTTACGCTCCCAGTTGACCTCTGACCATTTCAATCCGGCGAGTTCAGACGGACAACGCAACCCGCCGTTTCGGGCAAGCGTAATTATTGACCGCTGACTTGAATTCAAGCAACCGGTTAATAACTATAGGGAACCTCTAACAACTCATAACTTTATAGGAAGTTTTTTTTACGCGGCAGATTTGCGAGTTTTTTTCT
>JAISJZ010000118.1 GCA_031261125.1 Planctomycetaceae bacterium
TCCATATATTTACGCTTGACACGGTAGTAGTTCTCATAGAAAGGAAAACGGATAGATAGAGGGGTTAACTCGTTGCGGAATATCGCAAGCGGTTCTGAAATTATTCCGTTCTCCGTCGGCTAAACATCGGCGGCAGACGGCAGTGACGGCTGCGCACCGAGTTTCGTTGTACTCAACGCTGCAACCCGATTGGCAAACGGCACTGCTTCGGACAACGGTACACATCGGCTTAACTTGAACGCTAACGCACCGGTAAACGCATCGCCTGCCGCCGTACTGTCAACGGCTTGCACCGGTGCTGCGGCAAAAAACTCCGGCGACCCGCCGCGTTTCAAAACCAACGCCCCTTTGCTGCCGAGCGTAATGACAACGGCATCCCGCACACCCATCGTCAAAAGTTTTTCCGCCGCTTTCACTGCCGATTCGTTATCAATAACTTCAATGCCGCTGACGATACCCGCCTCGTTTTGATTCGGCTTCAAAACCGAAACGTTCCGCAGCAATTCCGCCGGCAACTTCTGCGCCGGTGCCGGGTCAAGTAGTACCGGAACGTTTGCCGCCGCGGCAATTTCCGCAACGGCTGCCACCGTTGTCAGCGGAATTTCCAACTGCATAACGACGATGTCCGCCGATTCGATGACTGGTCGAAGGCGTTCAATATCCTTGTCTGACCACTGGAAGTTTGCGCCGGATGCAACGGAAATCAGATTTTCGCCGTTGTTATCAACGAGAATCAGAGCAATGCCGGTGGAGTGTTCTTTTTCGGCTATGATTTGACTGATGTTGATTCCTTCGTTTCGATAACCGGCGATTGCTTGTTGTCCGAAGGAATCGTTTCCAATTTTGGCGGCGAAGATGACATTTCCGCCGAGCCGGGCGGCGGTAACGGCTTGATTTGCGCCTTTTCCTCCGGGAGCGAGAAAGAACGAACCGCCGGTAACGGTTTCGCCCGGTTTCGGCAGTGTTGCCGACTTAATGACCATATCCGTATTGGAACTTCCGACAATGAGAATAGACATAACGGCAGGAATGTTAAGTGTAATGAAAGTAAATTATTTTGGTTGGCAGTACAATTCAAGAAGGTCGTTTTCGATATCTGCTTTGAATCGGCGGACTAAACGGAAATGTAACAAGTGTTACCAAAATGGTAACGTTCGATAACAAACGGTATGGTACAGTATTCGGTGTTCTTTGTTCAGCATTATGCATCCTAAATCGTTTGTTAATTGTCTTTCACTCGTGTCCGAATGTTATCAGTAGTTTGTAATTTTGTCAAGTGGAAGCAGATGACGGGTGAATATATGGAGCGCATAAAAATTTGTCGGTGGTTAGATAGGTTTCCAGGCGTATTTCCATTGGTTTGAATAGAGAGCGGCACACCGTCATTTTCTCCGCCTGCCGCAACCGCCGCCCCACCCAATTCTTGTCAAATGAACTTTTCGCGACGGCAAACGCGATAAGACGGCGTGCGCCGCAGATATAGTTGTCGAGACCAAGCAACACTTCGCCGGGACAGGTTAAACCGCTTTCTTTTCCTGCTTGAGTCACGGAAATTGATTTAGTCGAGGTTTAACGTTGCGTATTGCTTCCTGCATTCGTTCTACGGCACGGTTTTGATATTCTATCCTTTCACTCGGAGACATATTTTTTGTCTCTTCGTAAATCTTGGAACGTATCGCCCAAATTTCCTCAACGGGATCTGTTCTTGTTTTAATCATTGGCATCGGTTTGTTCTCCGGTAAATAATTCGGGGGTGGCGATAAACACTTTCGGATAACCGAGTTTAACATTAACCGCATTAGTGCGGCTAATGGTGCGGATATGAACGAAGTGTTTCATATTCCATCGTTACCGGCGAAATGACCAATTCATACTCGTCAGGATTTTCCATCACAAGTTGAAAAAACCGGCGTGTAATATCTTCCCGCTCCGGTGTGTCCGGTGCGTCTATACAACTGATAACCGATGTGTCCGAGTAAATACGAATCATATTGATATTATAGCATAAAAATATCGCTGTTGAAGTTACTCCTCAAACAGATAATTATTTACCTCGATACCGCTTGAATATTCTTGTCTCACAAACTAAAATAATTTTGTTCAGTTTCGGACGAAACCATTTTTACAAAGGTGACAGGTATGAGACAGTTTTCAAAGATTCTGAGTTGCGTTGCAATGGCAGCGGTGTTTTTCGGCGTTGTTGCCGAGTCTCACGCTCAATGGCGGGGGCAAAGAACGAGAAAAGCAACAACACCGTTGCCGGTTCTCGAAACGGAATCCTTTGACGGCAAAGTCCTTGTCAGCGGATTGGAAAACCCGTGGGCGTTGCTCTGGGGTCCCGATGGTTTTCTCTGGCTCACCGAACGTACCGGAAAGACCATCAAACGGATTGATCCGAAGACCGGAAGGGCAAGCGTTGTCGGTACTATCAACGAAGTTCTCGTTGACCCGAACAGCGTTCACAAGGGCTTGTTAGGATTGGCACTGTCACCGAAATTTTTGAACGGCGATGATACACTGTATATCTATTACACTTATCAGGACGGAGACAACCTCTACGGTCGGCTTGCAAAATATCCGTACAATGCCAAAGCCGGGACTATCGGAAACGGCACGACCGTCATTGAAAAGTTGCCCGCCGGTCAAGACCACAATGCCGGGCGTGTCGTCTTTGGTCCCGACGGCAAACTGTATCTGTCCAAAGGGGATTTAGGACACAATCAGGGCAGCAGTGTTGCGTTGGAAATTGAAGCCCAACGTTTGCCGACCGCCGATGAAGTGCAAAACAAAAATTGGGTTTCCTACGTCGGTAAAGTGCTGCGGCTCAACACGGACGGCAGTATTCCCGATGATAATCCGGTTCTCGCTGGTGTCAAAAGCCACGTTTTCACTTATGGACACCGCAATCCGCAGGGCTTGGTCTTTGCCGGTGATGTGCTGTTTTCCAGCGAACACGGACCGTCAAGCGATGACGAAGTGAACCGGCTCGAAGCGGGCGGCAAGTACGGCTGGCCCCACGTTGCCGGTTATCAGGACGACCAAGCATACGTTTATGCCAATTACTCCAAAGCATCGCCGGAATTGCAGAAAAAGTATGATGCGAATGTGATTCCTGACGGTGTGCCGGTGCAGAAGGAATCGGACTGGAAGCGTCCCGACAATTTCAAAGACCCGATTAAGACGTTCAACACGGTGCCGCGGGACTATAATTATTCCGATGTTCGGGCAGAAAAGTTGAAGGACACGTTTGGTTTCGTGCCGTCTTATATCTTGTGGCCCACGATTGGACCGTCGAGCATTACCTATTATCCGGCGGACGGAGCGGTGCCGTCGCTGCGTCATTCGTTAATTGTCGGAGCGTTGAAGAACGGCTGCTTGTATGTTGTTCCGTTGGCAGGCGACGGCAAACACGCACAGGGGGATGTTCAGACCTTATTCCGTTCGCAGAATCGTTACCGTGCGGTGGCTATTTCGCCGGACGGCAAACAGATTTTCGTGGCAACGGACAAAGGCGGCTTCGGTCGCGGTTTAGACGGTCTGCCGGCAAAGGAACCGAAAAACCCCGGCGCGATTTTGGTGTTCACGTATCAAGAGTAGAAATTATCAATTAGCGACGGGGCTTGCCCCGTTTCGTGTTGCATTTTAATTCGACGGGGCAAGCCCCGTCGCTAACGCATTATGTCCAATCCCTTTTTTACCAAGCGGCGTTATCACAATGCCGGAAACAAGCCCGATGCAACGGTCGAATCGTTTTTGAAAAAGAAACGGTTTGTAATGTCGTTGTGCCTCGGACTGGGGATTCTTTTCAGTATTATTTGTGTGATAGGATTTGTCTTAATCTCCCATCCCGGACCGCGGTCGGAGTGGGTTACTGGTTTGGGTGTATGCTTGCTATTCTGTTTCTATCCGGTGATTTTATGTCTCTCTTTTTTTAATGTAAGTTATCTAAATTTCAAAAATTGTTCGCTCGGCTTGTTGGGACGTTGGGTTATCACTTCGCACGGTAAGGGGTGGATGGCATTATTTAGGCCGAAAAAGTGTTTGAATAAGGTATAAACGTCCGAAAGGTTGAGGGTTAAAATTGCCTTGACCGACCATCGGTCAGGGAGTAAAATATTTCCGTTC
>JAISJZ010000202.1 GCA_031261125.1 Planctomycetaceae bacterium
TTCAAAGACCCGAAACACGGAGAATTTACGCTGCCCGATGATTCACCGGCATTCAAGGTCGGTTTCAAGCGGTTCGACTACTCCAAAGCGGGCGTGTTCGGCGATGATGCTTGGAAAAAATTAGCCGCGGATTATAACCATCCGGTTCGTCCGATGGCACCGCCGAAACCGGCACCGGTGCCGGTGAAGATTAACGATGATTTTGAATCGCCGCGTTCAACACCGGTGAAAAAAGCCGCTTTGCACGATGAAGGTAAAAACTTAATCCGTATTTCAACGGACAAACCGTTTGCCGGGGAAAAATGTTTGGAAGTAAACGACTCGCCGGAAATGAAAGCGGCGTATAATCCGCATCTGTTCTTTACGCCGAATTACACCAGCGGAACGGCAGTCAGTACATTTGCATTACGGGTTCAGAAAAACTCGCATACGCATATTGAATGGCGGGACGATTCCAGTCCGTACAAGACGGGACCGAGTATTCACATTGACGGCGGCAAGTTGACAGCGTCGAATGTTCCGCTGTTGGATTTTCCGCTTGACCGATGGGTGAACTTTGAAATCACGGCGAAAGTCGGCGAAGCGGCAGACGGTTCGTGGAACTTGACATTAATTTTCGCCGACGGAGCAAAGAAAACGTTTGAAAAACTGCCGCCGGTCAGTAAGGATTGGCGGAACCTGAACTGGGTCGGCTGGTGCAACCTCGGTCAGAGCGGTGAAAATACATCATTTTTCATCGACAATTTAGTGATTGATAATCAGTAGTTCAGCGGCGGTGCTTGTATCCCCACATATACCGATGCAAAAGTTATTTTTACCCCTTGTGATATTCTGTCTTGCCGTTTCGTTTTCGCAAACGTTCGGGCAATCCGGTCGGCTCGTTTCCGGTGAACGCCCTGAAAATCCCGAAGTCGTTGACGGGGTTGAAGCCGCATTGAAAGGCGATAATAAGACCGCCGAAACAAAATTTGCCGAAAATATGAAGAAGCATCCCGGCAGCAGACCGGGCGGTATTGATGCGGCAATGGTGTTCACTGACCCGTCCTTCGACGGCAAATCTTTCGGCAAACTCCGGTTCTGGCTGGAAAAAACCGCTGACGATGTACCGGACGACCCCGAAGCATTTTTACTTCTGGCGGATATTGCGCTGTCAGAAAACAGGGTTTTGGAATGTTCGATGCTGACGAAACACGCTTTGGACATCAATGCCCGGTACGCTGCCAATCCCGAACGCCGTCAATCGCTGCAACTGTACGGCGAACGGATTCACGCTCTTGCCGCCGAAGCCCGCGGAAATTGGGACAAAGCCGCTGCCCAATGGGAAAAGTTAAGCAAACTCGAACCCGATAATGCCGAACACTGGTACCGGTACGGACTCGTGCAGTTCCGGCTCGGCAAGAAAGACCTTGCCGTTCAAGCGTTAACCGAAGCACAGCAGAAAGACAACCGGCTATTGCCGCCGCAAATTTTGTTGGCACAACTTTCCGAAAACGAAGGAAAAACGGAAGATGCGGTAAAACTCTTGAACGAAGCAATCCGCAAAGACGGTAAAAATCCGGCTGTTCTCATTGCCGCCGCCGATTTGGAACTGCGGTGGAACCGCTTAGACAAAGTAAAGGAGTACGCCGAAAAGGCACGGAAAATTGACCCGCAACTGTCTGACGCGGCGTTCCTGTTCGGACTTTTGGGATTGTACGAAGAGAATTACGCCGAAGCGGAAAAAGAATTTATGACGGTTTTAGAAACGCAGCCGAACGGCACGCGGGCAATGACAGGTTTAACATTGGCATTATGCGTACAAAAAGAGGAACGGCAGCAGCGGAGAGCGTTGAGTATTGCGAAGATGAATGCCGACCGCAACCCGCAGGACATTGATGCTCAGGTAACGCTGGCGAGGGTACTGTTTCTCTTCAATCAGTTGGACGAAGCGGAAAAAATTCTTGTCCGGCACTTTGACGCACGGGAACTGAATCCGGCAGGAGCGTATTATCTTGCGGAGGTTTTTCTGAAACAGAACCGGAGGGACGAAGCGGTAATGTTTTTGAAAACGGCGTTAGAACAGAAGTCAAATTTTCCGAAACGCAAAGCGGCAGAGGCACTGCTAAAAACGTTAACGGCGGAATAGCGCATTGATACATATCGACGACCACGATTCAAAGCCGGTCAGGTCTTTTAACATTTCATCAACCGGCACAAAACCGCTTTCGATTAAGTCCGGTTCGTTCGATTTTACGTTCGGCTCCTTCACGTCGAACCGGTGAACAATGCCCAAATGGACTTGTCCGACTTCGGTCGAATCGTCGTTGAGCAGTCCGGCGCACTGTTCTGTAAAGTCCGTACTGAGAACAACTTCCTCGTTCAATTCCCGCAGCATTCCGGCGGTATAAACAGAAATTTCTCCGCCGTCAACGGAATTGATATGACCGCCGACACCGACGCTCTTCTTGCTCCGCAAACGCTGCTCACCCGCTCCCTTGCCCCGGACATACTGAAACAATTCGTATTGACCCGCCGGATTGAGCCAGCAAAAAAGCATATACGGTATCAACTGTTTGAAGGCAGGGTCTTTCTCCGCAATGCTCCGCGGCAAAAATTGAACGTTCTGCGGCGCAAGAAGAACGTCCCGGTATTTTTCAACATCAGCACAAAACCCTTGAAACAAACCGAGGGAGTGAAATAACTTCGTCGGGACTACTAATACGTTTTCTTCCATTACCATTCAGGGCGTTTTAATATTTCTGACCAAATAATTCCTTGCCGGATGCCGTCCGGCTGTGTCAGCATTTTTTTAGCATCAAACGTTTGAACGTTCTGCACAACGCCGGATGCTGTTGTTTCGTAAATACCGGTTAAACTTTCCAATTCCGGTTTCACTGTCGGTTCAATCGACGGAGCGACAATCTGCGAAGCGTTCAGTGTTCCCGGTGCGGCTTCGATTCGTGTTCCTTCACCAAGCGGATTTAATTCTTTGCTCAACGTTCCGCGGTGCGGTTGCGGCGGGTCGTCGTCAAGGACAAGAACATAGTTGTCTTCTTCTTTCGGCTGTTTGCGGCGTTTGCGTTTGCGCTTCGCCGAA
>JAISJZ010000203.1 GCA_031261125.1 Planctomycetaceae bacterium
GTGGCCCAATATGCTGGCGTTGTTCATCGTTCAGTCGTATTACGAATACACCGGCGATGAAAAAGTTATTGACTTTATGACGAAATACTTCAAGTGGGTGCAGACGTATCCCGAACAAAAATTCTTGAAAACGTATTGGGAAAACAGCCGCGCCGGTGATATGCTGTTCAGTTGTTTTTGGCTTTACAATCATACCGGCGATAAATTTCTGCTGGATGTTGCCGAAAAGATTCACCGCAATACGGCAAATTGGATGCAGCAGTCAACTCTGCCGAATTGGCATAACGTCAACATCGCCCAATGTTTCCGTGAACCGGCAATTTGGTGGATGCTCTCGAAACAGGACTGGCACAAGCAGGCGGCGTACAACAATTTCTGGTTAGTCCGCGCCGGTTTCGGACAAGTTCCCGGCGGACTTTTCGG
This sequence comes from Planctomycetaceae bacterium, assembly GCA_031261125.1. Lineage (GTDB taxonomy): Bacteria > Planctomycetota > Planctomycetia > Pirellulales > Thermoguttaceae > WRKP01. The sequence goes on from JAISJZ010000203.1 coordinate 424, forward strand.
CAGCGATGAGAATTGCCGAATGGGTTATTTCGACCCCCGGCAAGGTGTGGAAACGTGCGGTATGGTCGAACAGATGTCCAGCGATATGTTTCTGGTACAAATCACCGGCGACCCCGGTTGGGCGGACAACTGCGAAGACGTTGCGTTCAACACTTATCCGGCGGCGTTTATGCCGGACTTCAAAGCACTGCGGTACATTACTTCGCCGAATCAAATCACCGGCGACAGCAAAAATCATAGTCCGGGCATCCAAAATTCCGGTCCGTTTATGATGATGAATCCGTTCAGCAGCCGGTGCTGTCAGCACAATCACGCTCACGGTTGGCCTTATTATGTTGAACGTCTTTGGTTTGCAACGCCGGACAACGGTTTGGCGGCAGTGCTGTACAATGCGTCCAGCGTCAAGGCAAAAGTTGCCGACGGTACCGAGGTTTCCGTTCACGAAGAAACGAATTATCCGTTTGAGGAACAGGTGAAGTTCACTGTGAAAACACCGAAAGAAATTGAGTTTCCGTTGTATTTCCGGGTTCCGAAGTGGTGCAGCGAAATGCAGTTTGCCGTCAACGGTCAGGCAGTCAATCAGGGCAGCAAAGCAAAACCGCAGACATTTTTTCAACTGCAACGCAAATGGAAGGACGGCGATACGGTCGTTGTGAAAATGCCGATGAATTTCTCGCACCGGGTTTGGCAGCAGAACAAAAATAGTATGAGCATTGATTACGGTCCGCTGACATTTTCGCTGAAAATCAAAGAGAAGTACGTTCAGAAAAGCAGCCGGGAAACCGCTCTGCACGATTCCGGCTGGCAGGAAGGGGCGGACGAATCGAAATATCCGTCGTATGAAATTTACCCCGGTTCGCCGTGGAATTACGGTCTCGTCAATCTGCACAAGACCGCCGCACCGGGAGAGCATCCGAAATTGGAACTGATTCGTAAGGAATTCCCGAAGGACAACTATCCGTGGAAACAAGAGGCGGTTCCGTTCTCTGTCAAAGTTCAGGGCAGGAAGATTCCGGCGTGGCAGATTGACCAATATGGTTTGTGCGCTCCGGTTCCGCAAAGTCCGGTCAAAACGGAAGAACCCGTCGAGGAAATCGAATTGATTCCGATGGGTGCCGCCCGATTGCGTATTTCGGCGTTTCCGGTTGCCGAATGAAACGTCGGCGAATATTTTTAATATTTTTTGCGCTGACTGATTGTCAAAGAATATCAAACGTTATACCATACCGTTTTACGAAGCGTTACCATTTAGCCGCAAGCCGCTTGCGGCGGGACAGAAAGGAGAAAGACAATGACTAAAACGAATTCTGCAAATGTTAAACTGGGGGGGGGGGTGTAATTCGCGTTGTTTTCGCGGTTTCACTCTCGTTGAGTTGCTCGTTGTCATCGCTATCATCGGCGTTCTCATTGCGCTGCTTTTACCGGCTGTACAAGCCGCTCGTGAAGCGGCACGGCGGATGCAATGCACAAACCATCTGAAACAACTTGGTCTTGCCCTGCAAGTGTACCACGGAACCCACGATGCGTTTCCGACGTGCCGAAACACTTATCTCAATGCCAACGGTGCCTACGCGGGCTTGATGTACTGGGGCGACACCTATTCCCTGCTGCCGTTTTACGAACAGGGGGCATTGTACGATGCCATCACTGCGGCCATTAAGATTAATCCCGGAATAGCGGCAAGTGCCATTAACGAATGTAAAAACGGTCTGTCGCTGTCAACGCTTATCTGTCCGTCTGACGGCGGCGGAAAAGATAAGGTTTCCGGCACTAATGCCAGCGGCGACTATTCTTGGGGCAAAATGAATTACGTCAGTTGCCGCGGCGACATCGTTGCAAGACCGGAATACAACAACGGTTATATCAACAATCCTGAATGGCAAGACGGCTCTCAGCGCGGCGGTTTCGCTGCTGTAAATTGGCGGTCAATGGGTTCCATCACCGACGGTACATCCAACACGATCGCGTACAGTGAATCCGTTTCGTCCGACGTGAACGGCGACAACAATGACCGGCGGGTCAAAGGTGCCATCGCAACAAATATGGGAACAGCAATGCTTACGAACCCGTCGCTTTGTTTTGCTGTCCGCAACGGTTCCGAATTAGTATCGACCGTTGGAGCCGTTTCTTCGCTGCACGGCAAACGGCTCTTGTACGGAACGTACTGTATTGCCGGATTTTCAACGGTCTTGCCGCCGAATTCGCCGTCTTGTTGTCCGACGAATGATACGCAGGGAGCCGGCTGGGCGATTTATCCGCCGTCGAGCGAGCATCCCGGCGGAGTCAATGCCGCAAGGTTTGACGGTTCCGTGTCCTTTGTTTCCGAATCCGTCGATACGAACGGTTCAACATCAAAGCAGAACCTTACCGGAGCGACGGCTTACGGTGTTTGGGGCGCAATGGGTTCCATCGGCGGCGGTGAAGCAAAATCGTTATAAGAAATTACGAGTTATCCATCCTTCCTTTAATATGTACCGTTATTTTTTCCTTGTTGGAATTGTATGCCTTGCCGGCTGTGCACCGGATAACCGTCCGGCGGATATGCCGAAGTTGTCTCCTTGTACGGTTACTGTCAAGCAGGACGGCAAGCCGCTGCAAGACGCAATGGTGCTTCTCCAAAAGGGCGGAGGGCAGCCGTTCAAGTGGTCGGTTGCCGGTCGAACCGATGCCGCCGGTGTTGCGAAGGTAATGACGCACGGACAATTTTCCGGTGCGCCGGAAGGCGATTATGCTGTCGTTATCAGCAAAGAAGTTACCGAACAGGCGAAATCGGGACAGAAACAACTTGACGACCTCGGCAACGAAATTGATACCGGCGGAATGATTTCATCGTATTCGCTGGTGGAAAAAGAGTACACCGCTGCGGACACAACGCCGTTAAAGATAACCGTCGGTAAAACGGCGGTGCAGCAGGAGTTTGAATGCGGCAAGCCGGTACGGATTCTGCTGCGTCAAGCCGCACCGTAATTATTTTGGGGACTTGACGAGTTTATCGGTTAATTTTTCGATATTTTATGCCTAAAAAAGTCGGAATCGTAACTTTTCACGATGAACTCATTGGAGCGGTGTCAACCGGTAACTCTCACGGAAACTTCGCTTTAATTGTCGTTACCACAAGGGCTTCCTTCACCGGTTCCTTAATCTTGAAACTAAACCGGGTCGGCTTTTTGCGTGCCATTGCGTCCTCGTCAATTTCTTCGGTGCTTACGTCCAATGGAACTTTTTCGCCGTCAGACATTGCGATTACAGAAACACTAATATGCTTTCTCTCTTCGGAGCCGACAACGAAACTCGGCGGATTAGCCGTTTTGACAAACGGCTGATATGTTTCCAACGCCGTTTCAAATGTGCCGGGCGTGTTAAATTCAACTTTATCAACAACCGTCAGCGAATTATTTTTGCGGTCATAATCAAATTGCCGAGTCAATGATTTTATTTCCTTCAAACCGTAGGCGGCGGCGTAATCAATTACAAGCGTATCCTTTTCATCGGCAAACGATTGTGAAATGATTTTGCCTTCGGATTTCCGACCGGTCTTTTGCAGTTGTCCGTTAATCACCGGTACCGGATGTCCGTAAGAGTTGAGCAGTTTGCTGTCATAACGCTGCCCGCTGAATGTCCGCCGCGTATAAACCTCCCCGCCGGGGTCAAGTACCGGCATCGTTCCGGCATAAAATACGGTGAACGAACCAATGTCGTTGTGGTTATGCTGTTCGGCATTATGTCCCGCTTTGCACGCAAAGTTTAATGCGTTCTTTTCGTTTGACGGATTTCTGCCGATAAAAATTCCCGCATCGGGAAATAACGTCCGCGGTTCGGTCAGCGGCGTTGCAATCATTTTCCCTTTCGGTGTTTTATCCGCCGAATTCGGGAAACAATACACCGCCGTTGCTTTCAAATTGCCGATACGATACGGAACGTTTTCGTAATTCTCATAGCCGAGTTGAAGACGCTTGCTCAAAAATTTCACAAGAG
>JAISJZ010000235.1 GCA_031261125.1 Planctomycetaceae bacterium
AGCAAGACCCCGGAAACCCCGAAAAGAACAAGTGCATCGGTGAATTGATGGATGCCCTTGATTCCTACATTCCTGAACCGGCGCGGGAACAGGACAAACCGTTCCTGATGGCGATTGAAGACGTGTTCTCTATTGAAGGACGCGGTACTGTTGCTACCGGTCGTATCGAACGCGGTGTTATCAAGGTTGGCGAAGAAGTCGAAATTGTTGGTTTTACCGAAGAGAAACGCAAGACCGTTGTTACCGGTGTTGAGATGTTCAATAAAACGCTTGACCAAGGACAGGCGGGCGATAACGTTGGTCTTCTTCTCCGCGGTGTTAAACGGGAAGAAATCCAGCGCGGTCAGGTTCTTGCCAAACTGGGCAGCATCACGCCGCATACAGAGTTTGAAGCCGAGGTTTACGTTCTGTCGAAGGAAGAGGGCGGTCGTGCGACACCGTTTTTCTCCGGCTATCGTCCGCAGTTTTACTTCCGCACAACGGACGTAACCGGTGCGCTGACATTGCTCGGCGGTGCCGAAATGTGCAGCCCCGGCGATAACGTGAAGTTGAAGGTTGAACTCATCAGCCCGATTGCAATGCAGGAAAATGTCCGCTTCGCTATCCGTGAAGGCGGTCGTACCGTCGGTTCCGGCGTTGTAACGAAGATTTTGAAGTAGTGAAAGGAACACAACACACTTCAACCGCCGCTTCAGCGGCGGTTAAACAACGAACGAGAGTAGTTTAGTGGCAGAACTGCGGTCTCCAAAACCGCTGGTGGGGGTTCGATTCCCTCCTCTCGTGTTTTTTATTAAACGTTATACCCCTCCATTAACGTGTGGAAATTACTAGGCGATTTACTTAAAGAACTTTTTAGTACAAAACGGTACAAGGCAGCCCAAGGGCATCTTATCCGTCTGTGTACGATGTTCGGCGTTTGGGCGTTGTTCGCCGCCGGAGCGTGGAAGTTCACGCAAATCGCTTTTGACAGTGTTCCGCTGTTGAACGAATTAGGAGTCCGGTATATTGTTGCCGGTTTGATTGTCGCCTTCGGGCTTTGGTTCGGGTACCGGCTTGTTCACTGGACGACGTTTGCCGACTTTCTGATAAGCGTTGAATCGGAAATGGTTAAAGTATCGTGGCCCGGAAAAGCAGAACTGCGTTCTTCAACGATTGTCGTGCTGGTCGTGTTTGTTTTGCTTTCGGCAATGATTTACCTGTTCGACTTCGTTTGGGTGTTCATTTTTAACCAATTACAAATTTTACGTTAAGAACGCCGGTGAACCGGCGGCTAAACAATATCCGATGTCTGCAACGAAAAAGAAAAAAGATGATGTTTCCGGGGCGGGAGTTTCGTCTGCTGTTGCAGGACAGTCCGCCGAAGGGAAGAACGAAGAAAAGAAACCGGTTGGGAAAAAATGGTACATCCTGAAAGTACAGGTTGGGCGCGAGGATAAAATTAAGACAACACTGGAACGGCGGACGGCTGTTTCGGGACTCAAAGATTACTTCGGCGAAATCCTTGTTCCTACGGAGAAAATCGTCGAAATCCGCGGCGAAAAAAAACGGGTTGTCCGGCGGAAATTGTATCCGGGTTACATAATGATTTTTATGGAAATTACGGATGACACCTGGATACTCGTCCGCGAGACCGGCGGGGTCGGCGATTTTGCCGGCGCGATGGGAAAACCGACTCCGATGCTTGACCACGAAGTCCAACGGATGCTTACCCTCGAAACCGAGAATCCGACGGAAATACCGAAGTTGAATATCAAGTACGAAGTTGGGCAGAACGTCAAAATCAAGGACGGTTCGTTTGAGAATCAGGAGGGCGTGGTTGAAGCGATTGACGCGGCAAGCGGTAAAGTTACCGTAATGCTTAACCTGTTTGGACGCAGTACCCCGGTCGAATTAGAATACTGGCAAATCGAACAAAGTAACGATTAAACAATGGCAAAGCAATTAACAGCAACGGTTAAATTTCACGCCAAAGGCGGACAAGCGACGGCAGCACCGCCGGTTGGTACCGCTCTGGGTAAGTACGGTCTCAACCTCGGACAATTCGTTCAGCAGTTTAATGAACGGACGAAGCCCGACTTGGGTATGCGGATTCCCGTGGTCGTAAAAGTATTCAGCGACAGAACGTTTGACCTGCAAACGAAAACGCCGCACAGCGTTGACCTGCTCAAACAGGCAGCCGGTATCGTTAGCGGCAGCGGCAACGTTCCCCGCGTGAAAGTTGGGCAAATCACGGAACAGCAACTTGCTGAAGTCGCGGCAAAGAAGATGAAAGACCTCAACGCCCGCACGCCGGAGGCAGCAAGGAACATTCTTGCCGGTACCGCACGGAGTATGGGATTGGATATTGTAAATGGATGACGGGTAGTTATCCGTTAAAACCGGGAGAGCGTTTCACGGTGAGACGTTCGTTAGCACCAACCTTTTAATAGGTCAACCAATGGCTAAAAAGTCCAAACGTTATCGGGCTGACATTAAGAAAATCAAGAAGGATGCTCTTCCGATAGAGCAAGCGGTTGATTTGCTTAAACAGTTCGACAATCTGAAATTCAATCAAAGCATTGATATTGCCGTTCGGCTTGGTATCGACCCGAAACAGGGCGACCAACTTGTTCGCGGCAGTATTGTCCTGCCGCACGGTATCGGCAAGACGAAACGGATTCTTGTTCTTACCAAAGGCGATAAGGCGAAAGAAGCACAAGACAACGGTGCGGATTTTGTCGGCGATGCCGATTTGGTGGCAAAAATTAAAGATGGCTGGACGGACTTCGATGTCTGTATCGCCACGCCTGATATGATGGGTCTTGTCGGTCCGCTCGGTAAAATCTTGGGTCCCCGCGGTTTGATGCCGTCGCCCCGTGCCGGTACGGTTACGATGGACGTTGCCAAAACGATTAAGGAATATAAGGCGGGTAAAGTTGAATTCCGCAACGACAAGGCAGGTATTGTTCACGCCATTGTTGGAAAAATCCGGTTCGACAAGCAGCAACTTGTCGATAACATTACGGCGTTCATCGCTTACATCAACCAGATTAAGCCGGCAGCCGTCCGCGATGTTTATGTTAAGGGCATCACGATTTCCGCAACGATGTCCCCCGCCGTCCGTATCGCTTTGTAGTTCTGCCCGTTTAGCCCTTTCCCGCCGTTTGCGGCGGGTGTGTTCCGTACATTTAACGCTTTGACATAACCGTATTCCAATGAGTAAATTCGTCAAACAACTGATTACCGACGGAGTTGCCAAACGTCTTGACGGCGTTCAGTATCTTCTGTTGGTTTCCCTCACCGGAATTGATGCGAACAAGAACCGCGACCTGCGGACGAATCTTGCCGGTAAGGGCATTAACCTGATGGTGATTAAGAACAGTTTAGCCCGCCGGGCAACCGAAGGGACGGTTCTTGCTGCCGCATTTAAGGATTTAGCCGGCTCACACGCTATCGTTTGGGGTGCCGGCGATGTCGTTTCCTTAGCGAAGGAAATCGTTGCCCTGACAAAGGACAAAGCCCTTCAAGGGTTTGAAGTCAAAGGTGCCGTAATTGACGGTGAGTCCTTGACGGCAATCCAAGCGGTCGAAGTCGCCAAGTGGTTAACTCGCGAAGAGCAAATTTCGGTTCTCGTCGGTCAAATCACCGGTGTCGCGGCAAAACTGTCCGGTCAACTTATCGCAATGGGCGGCGCGATTGCCAGTCAAATCGAGAAAATCGCCGAAAAAGGCGAATAACAAAACACGTTTACCATTTCATTACCGCATCCTGAATTGGGTGCAAACATTACGAAAGGAACAATTACAATGAGCGAAACAGCAAAGGAATTTTCCGCCCAAGCGAAAGAACTGGGCGATAAAATCGTTGCCCTTACCTTGAAAGAGGCGAAGGAATTGAGCGACTACCTGAAAGAGGTACACGGTATCGAACCGGCAGCGGGCGGTGCCGTCGTGGTAGCAGCCGGTCCGGCGGCGGGCGGCGAGGGTGCAGCGGCAGCCGAAGAGAAAACCGAGTTCGATGTCATTCTCGAATCCTTTGAAGCGGACAAGAAGGTTGCCGTTCTCAAAGTCGTGAAGGCAGCGACCGGCTTGGGCTTGGGTGAATCAAAGACGCTGGTCGAAAGTGCCGGTCCCGCTTGCAAAGTCAAGACCGGTATTCCGAAGGCGGATGCCGAAAAACTCAAAAAGGAAATCGAGGAAGCCGGCGGAAAAGTCAGCGTCAAATAACGTTCCTCTGCCGGCACCAGCCGCGGCGGGTGTCGTACAGCCAATTCGGCGACCAGTAATGATAAACGGTTTCCTCGTGTTTCACTTGGAAACCGATTTTTGTACACAGTGAAATCATCGCCGCGTTATCTTTCTGTGTGATAATCGAGTTGACCGGTATGTCCAGTGAACTACACCAGAAGTCGCAGGCATCGAACAGTTGCGACCCGATTCCTCTCCGCCGGTACTTTTCATCAACGGCAAACATTCCGATACGTCCTTCCCGTTCTTTTAATCCGGTAGTCGGATTTGTCCGCCGGGCGCAGCGGATTGTCGCCAAGCCGACGTCGGTTTTCTCTTCCCGCCAAGTCCAAATACTGTCTGCCAACCCGCCGGTCACGGAATAGTTTATCCACGTCAGAAACAGCCGCTCGAAATGGGCGGATAGTTCAGGGTCGTTTTTGAACCGGGTCATTCCGCCGGATTGAATTGCCAGCCGCTCCAGCGCAGGGGAACAAAAAGACGATGCGTAGGATTTAACGTGCAAATCTAAAGGCGGTACGTTTTTCGGTACCGGACGTTTGAACGTCAATTTCCGGTCATAACAGACGCACGGCGCATCGCCGGTCGGCAGTGAATCCGGTCCTTCTTTTTGCAGTGTAATACATAGCAAGCGGCAGTGTTCCTGCCCGAATTGCAGCGACTTTTCAAATTCAGCGGCATCGTAGTCCGCGGATAATTCAAGGTTACCGATAGGAAAACCGAAAAACTTCGTTTCCCAATCAGCGCGGTATATTTGGTAAGACATAGCGGCATTTCCTTCTCATTAAAATACAACGGGTTGAGTTTATCACTTTGCAATATAAAAGTCAACTACCGCCCCCCTTGTTAAAAGGGTATATTATGATAGAATTCCCGTTCTCTTATCCGGTTGAGGCCCCGTCGTCTAGCGGTTAGGACACGGCCCTTTCAAGGCCGCGGCACGAGTTCGATTCTCGTCGGGGTCATTGAGACGTTATGGTATTTCTGTTGCTTGTTTCACATCCGGCTGGTAAGTAAGCCAACCGGTAACAGCAATATATCCGCCGTTAATGTGAAACATTTTCTATCTGACTTTATGCGTTAATTCAGGGTCTTTATCCAACGGCAGACGAACGGTTTGACCCGTTTGCGCCGCTTTGTAAATGCCGAGAATGACTTCAACGCTGCGCCGTCCTTCACAACCGTCAACAACGAGTTTTTCTTTGCCGTCGATGGCATTCATCATATTGGCAAACAGTTTAGCGTGACCGGCGAAGTTAATCGCTTTCGGGTCGGACGCACCGCCGCCGCCGGACTTGCGGTGTATCATCGCTTCCCGAATATCGGCATCAAGCGGAACAGGGACGGCAAAATCCCATTTCATTATATCTTCTTCTTCGATGACGGCGGAACCGGCGGAACCGCTGATTTCCACCCGCTTCAAATAGCCGGGATACGCCGCCGTCGTGCCGACGACTGTTCCGAGCGCGCCGTTGGCGAAACGCAGCGTTGCAACAGCAGTGTCTTCGACGGCAATCCGTTCGTGTGCCAGCAAGGCAAAATGTGCCGTTATTTCCGAAACAGGACCCATCAGCCACGTCAACAGGTCAATCGAATGAATGGCTTGATTCATCAACGCTCCGCCGCCGTCGAGTTCCCACGTTCCCCGCCACGCTCCGCTGTCGTAGTATTCCTGTGTCCGATACCATTTGACAACAGCATCGCCAAGCGTGAGCCGCCCGAACCGTCCGCCGTCAACGGCACGTCTGACGTGCTGAAACGAATCGTGAAACCGGCTGTGAAACACCGTTGCCAATTTTACATTGTTTTTTTCGCACGTTTTAATGATTTGGTCGCACCGGTCAAGTGTGATTTCCAGCGGTTTTTCCACGATGATATGTTTTCCAGCCGCTGCCGCTGCCAATGCGGGGGTAAGGTGCGCACCGCTCGGCGTGCCGATTGTTACGATGTCGATACGTTTGTCGGCAAGGAATTCATCGAAATTGTGATATGCTTTGCAATCGGGATACTGTAATTCCAGTCGGTCGGCGGCTTGCGGGATGCGGTCGAAGCAGGCGGCAAGTCTTCCGCCGGCGGCTTCAATCGCTTTGGCGTGAAATCCTGCTATCATACCGCAGCCGATAATTCCGAAGTTTTTGCTCATTGTTTTACCCGTTGTATTTGTCTATAAAAACAGAAAGGTGCTGATGTCGTGTTGACACCATTCCTGACACCTTTGATTATAGTTATTACGTTTGCGTAATGCAATGAACACAAGAACTGCGAGCGGCTAAACATTGTACCGGCAATGTCAGCGTCAACACAATTTGGGCAAGACCTCAATTTTATTCCAGTACGCTCAATGCAATTTCGACTCTGCCGAACGGGGCGGAAACCTGTACGCCGGCAACACGGTGCCGAACCCGTTCAATCATTTCACGGGCAATGCCGATACCGGCGGCAAGTTGCGTTTCCTTGCTGTCCTTCGATACCGCCGCCATCCGCCGCATCGTTTCGTCCGGCACTATCACGCCCGGCACCTCATTGTGCATAAACTCTGCGTTCCGATAACTCGCCAAAGGCCATATACCGGCAACCACCGGAATCGGACAGTTGCCGATTTCATCCAAGAATTTCAACAGTGCATCGGGGTCAAAAACCGGCTGTGTGACGGCAAACTCCGCACCGGCATCAATCTTTTTTTTGAACCGGTCTAATTCCCGCCGTCTGTCTAACGCCGTCGGGTCAATGCCGACACCAATCACCGCCGCCGTCGCCGGTTTCAACGCTTGTCCGCCGACATCGACACCGCGGTTCAACCGCCGCTGCACTGCCGTCATTCCGATTGAGTCCGTATCGAACACGCCGGTTGCGTCAGGAAAAAGTCCCAACTTCGGCGGGTCGCCTGTAATAAAAAGAATGTTGTTAATACCGAACGCCGCACAACCGAGTAAATCCGCCTGCATCCCAATCAGATTTTTATCCCGGCAGCAGAAATGGAGAATCGGTTCAATGTTCGCCTCCTGCCGAATCCGCTGGGCGGCAACCAAAGATGAAATCCGTGAACTTGCCCGCGGACCGTCCGGCAAGTTGACCGCATCGACACCGTGCCGGTATAATTTTTGACATTTATTGACAATTTCCGTCAGGTCAAAGCCGCGGGGCGGAACCACTTCAACGGATGTAACCCAATCCTTGCGGGAGAGTTTCCAAGCGAACCGGGAACGTTCCGCAAACGGTGTTTCCGGCTGTTCCGCAACTTCGTTCTGAACCGCTTGCAGGACGGACTTCGTTGTTCGGAACTTTGCCAACGGTTTAATCATCTTGGCAATTTCGGCAATGTGTTCCGGCGTGATGCCGCAGCAGCCGCCGACCGCCGCAACACCGAGACCGACCATCTTCATTGCGTAAGTCGCAACGTATTCCGGCGAACAGTAATACAGTTGCCGTCCTTCAAACGCTTTCGGCACACCGGCGTTCGGCTGCACAATCAGCGGCTGGGACGTGATTTTCACCGCTTCCTCGACTGCCGCCAAAAGTCCTTCGGGACCGCTGCCGCAATTTAGTCCGAAGGCAATAAAGTTAGCGGCGGGACTTGCTTTGCCCCGCGGAGTAAAATCCGCCGTTAACAACGGTGCCAGCAATCGGCTTAACGGTTCACCCGCCGCCGATTCTTTGCCGTTAATAACAGTACAGGATAAAACATAAGGAATATCGGGACGCTTTTGCATTGCGGCGGCACAGCGTTCCATTGCGTCCCGGCTCGGCTGCGTTTCAAACAGAATGAAATCAACACCGCCGTCCCAAAGAGCGTCAACTTGTTCTAAAATGATGTCAGCACCACTGTTTGCAACGCCCGCGACGGGACCGGCGGAACCGGCAACAAAAAGAACATTTGCCGCTGAAGCGGCGGTTGAACGGGCGATTTCCGCTCCCGCTTTGTTAATGGCGTACAACTTGTCGGCGATACCGTACTTTTCGAGGTTCGGACGATTCGCCGCAAAGGTATTCGTTGTCAGGACATCCGCACCGGCTTCTTTGTAATCGGTCAGAATCCGTTCAATCAGTTTCGGGTCGGTCAGATTTAACTCTTCAAAACACCGGTTCGTAAAAACGTGATGCCGGTAGAGTTCTGTTCCCATCGGACCGTCGAAGACGAGAACGCGGGAGTGAAGAGCATCAGTGAAGGACTGCGGATTGCGGGACATAGAGAAAAAATTGATCATTGAGGCGGACTTAATTTGAAAAGGTAATTGTCCGCTGCCGATTATCCGTTGTCAATTTTCCCGTTTTTTCCTAAATTTTTCAAAAAAATGCTTGAAACCGTAACCGAAAATTGGACAACGCCGGGTTCTTATTTCTTTTTCGGTTTTTCCGGTTTATAGGTCGAAATATCAATTTCGAGATTATTTTCTCCGTCTTCGGTAACCGTTAACTTAAACGGCGAGTTGCCGAACTCGGATAACTCCAC
>JAISJZ010000275.1 GCA_031261125.1 Planctomycetaceae bacterium
ACTCGGTCTGCCGTTCAATGCGGTAAAACCGGCGTTTCGGGAATCCGGTATGATGTTCCGTCCGCTGCGCCTGAATTCAATGTTCGCCGGTGCGGGCAGCGTTGCGCTGGCCGGCGAAGCGGCAGGATTGATAAGTCCCAGTTCGGCAGAGGGAATCGGTCCTGCCCTGAAAAGTGCCTATCTGCTGGCTCAATCGTTTGATAAGAACGGCGGTCTGAATATCGAAAAATACCGGAAAAAATTGCTTGCACTGCGTTGGAACCTGTACTGCAAGAATTTGAAAATACCGGCGATGTTTTGTCCGCCGCTGCGCCGGCTGGCGATGCGATCCGGTTTGACCGCCGTTGTGGCAGTTCGCGCTGAAAGCGGATGATACGGTAAAGTGTCCTAACAGTGGAATGGTCAGCCGCCTGAAGTTTTTTTGGCGTGGGCGGCAACCTTCACGTCTTCTTTCTGGATATGGTTCACCAACCATTCTCCAACTCCGCGGATGATGTTATTGATGAGTATCGGACTTGGACCTTGTTCCTTTAACTTTGCCGAAAGGTCGGCAACGTACTTAACAAATTCTGCGTGTAATACCTTGTGATGGGCAATATCGGGATAATTCGTCTGCTGCTGTAATTGTTCTTCTTCCCCGAAGTGTTTCTTCGTGTAAGAGAGCAAGAAGTCAACAGTTGAGTTGACTTTATCTGCCGCATTTCCCTGAATACAAGCAGCCAGCAAATCGTTAACTGCCTTGATTAACTCTTTATGCTGGGCATCAATCATCGGATGCCCTGTTTCGAGCGCGAGAGTCCAAGCAAAAGCCATAGTGTCTTCTCCTGTTTGGTCAGTGGTCAAATACAATCTTCAAGACGTTTCAATCTATCTTATAAGAAAAGATATACAAGCCCCCCTGCCGATTACCGACAAAAACGCTCTTGCTTCGTTTCCGGCTAATCACTATAAACACTGTCAATCAGCAACTACTTATGCCGACTTGCCTTGGACGCACAAACCGCCGTTGACCTCTGCCGCAATTCCGTTTGGATTGCCCTGATGATTTCTGCACCGGTTCTCATCGCCGGTACCGTTATCGGTCTGCTCATCGGTTTGTTTCAGGCACTAACACAAATCCAAGAACAAACGATTGCGATTGTTCTGAAAATCGTCGTAATGGTTCTCGTCCTCGCGTTTCTGATGCCGTGGATGACCGGACGAATGATTGAATTCACGACCGATACTTTCAAATCAGTACCGGAACAGTTGAGCAATTTCTGATTACCCTGACTCCGGCATAAATGTCGGAAATACCAGTCCTGACGAAGGCGGGAAACACGGTCTTCCGCTCGCTGCCTGTTTTCCTCCGGGCTGCCGCACCTGCGAAATATGTAAATCACAGTTCTTGCCGCCGATGTCGTACAATGCCTGCCGCAACTTGATTGCTGCTGACGGAATCAACACCACCGGACGATGCAGATGGTACGCGTTCAATTCGTGCCGTATCAATGCCGCTGCCTGTTCCTCCGTTTGCGCAACACCGGGACCGAGCATATTACTGCCGGGGTCGCACACCGAAGCCATAACACCGATGATGCCGGCAGACGAAGTCATTACGCTGGTGTGCCAAATCTTGTCCGTGTTCTCCAAAAAGAACCGGTAATCCTTTTCCCGGTCAAGTCCCGTGATACGGCGTTCGAGGGCGGCGATTGCCGGTACATCGTCCGGCGTTGCGTCCCGGATTTCAGTGCCGTCCGGTGCGTTCACTTCAACGGGATGATACATCGCCACGGCAACGTCCTGATAGAAACATTCCGGTACGAACCCGAATTTACTGTAAAGTGAAAATGAGTCAATGTTCGTCGCACCGGAAACGAGCCGCAGCGGTTGATTCCGCCGGTCAGTAAAGTCGGCAATGTATTTCACGAGCATCGACCCGGCGCGTTTGCCGAAAAAATCGGGATGAACCGCTAAAATGCCCAGTGAGGTATGCGTTGAACGCGGATGAAAGAAACACGCTCCGGCGATGCGGTTCGTTTCGGTATCGACAACAGTAACGCAGCAGTTCGGGTCGAGTGCCTCGTAAACTCTGGGAAAGATGCGGAGGATTTCCCAAGTACCGGGGACAAGTTTGAATCCCCGGTTCTTTTCGTGCCAAACGTTGAGCGAATTGAAGATAAGTTCGGCAACCTCATCTCCGTCGGACGGCAGCATTAAACGGGTTGAGAAGGACATCGCAAAATAGGGGAAAGAAGTTGACGCACAGAACAGATATATCCTACTTTCCATGTTATTTTTGTGCAATAGAAGAACATTGGTTGAATTCATTTTTCCTCTTTACCTGTTTTGTAAAAATTGATATTGTCCGCCGTCCTATTCAACTATTTGTCAACCAAAGATGAACGTTTTACGTTGTTCCGTTATTTTTACTGCTGCTTTGCTCTTTACGGTTCTTTCCTACGCCCAAGAACCGCAGCCGTATTATACGCAGCAGTTGCCGCCTGCCGTTGCGGAAAATCCGACTGGTACACTGGTACAGCCGATTCAACAGCGTCCGATTCAAACGCCGCCGAAACGGCTCTATCAAAACGGAATCGCCGATACCGCTGGCAGTTCTCAACCGGGCAGCGTGAACGAACGGACACTGCCGCCAGGATACGGTGCGCCGTTTCCGACAGGATTGCCGATGCCGCCAAACAACGGATACAAAGTTGCACAAGTTCCTAATAACACAGGGCTTCCCAACAACGCCGGACAAGTCCCCGCGGCTAATAATCCGCCGGCTAACGCGGGAAAATTTGTCGGCAGAGCCGCGCCGGCAAACCGCGTTGTACCGTTCTTTCTGGCACCGGAAGAACAAATTCAATTAGATGAATTTTTGACCCGCTGGGAAAAATACAGCGAACAAATCAAACGCTATGATGTCGATTTCAACGTTTTCATTTATGATGCAACGATTCCCGGTCAGGACTTGACGAAGCCGCACAAGACCGCGTTTGGTTATTTCAAGTACATTGCCAAACCGATGCGGTTTGTGTATTCTGTTGAAGGCGAATGGGTTGGCAAAGAACAAGTGAAGCGGAATGACGACCCGAAAACGGCGGGTATTTTCGCCGAAAAAATTATCATCGACGAAAAGTCGGTCTTCAAATTCGATTATAATGCCAAGAACGTTTTGCAAATCAATGTCCCGTCGGAGATTATCGGGCGGGGTATTGCCGACAGTCCGCTGCCGCTGATTTTCGGGGCGAAAACGGACGATATGAAACGCCGGTTCAGTATGAGAATTAAGACCGTCGAACAAGACGGCTCTATGATGGTTCATTTGCAGGCAAAACCGCTGCTGCCGGAAGACCAGCAGGAATTCGCTTTGGTGGAACTGCTGCTCGATAAGAATACGTTCCGGGCAAAAGGACTGAAACGTTATGACATCAACGGCAAAGCGTTCACTGTGTATGACCTTCATTCGCCGGTAATAAACGGAAACTTGTCAACGGTTCTTTCGGACATCAAAACGTATTTTACGCCGTCGGTGCCGCGGGGCTGGAAGCACGAAGTCAATGATTGGGCGTTGGAAGTGCAGATGGCGAAGCGGGAACAGCCGGGAACGGTGCCTGCCGGTATTGCTCCGCCGAATCAGCCGGCTGCGGAACAGCGGAACGAAATACAACTTTATTCGCCGCCGAAGTAAAGACAACAGCACCGTAAGCAATAAGGTACCGTAAAACAATAAATCACGCTCTACGTTTTTTT
>JAISJZ010000294.1 GCA_031261125.1 Planctomycetaceae bacterium
AGCGTTTCCATAACGAACACCGCCGGTATGATGCCGCACATCGAAATTTGGTTGCCCAGCACCGTTTCCAAGGCAATTTCCGGTCTTTTCTTTTCGACTGCCAGCCGGATTGCGTCCAACGCCATTCGGTCAACCCGCCGCGTCGTCTCCTCGTTCGCAAAATGATTCATATCGGAGGAAATCAGAAACAAAGGAATGTTGGCGGCCGATTTTAATCCGCCATCGGCAGCATCAGTACCGCCGCTGATAAATTTCGCAAACGTTTCCGCCCCTTTTTTGAGCATTTCCCACGGTGTTAACGCCATTGTGATGCCGACAATTTTCACGTTCGGGGCAAGATACGCCAGCAGCGGCAGTTGAACTTCGACGGCGTGTTCCCGCTTATGCGGTGTTTCGTCAAACTCGAAAAAATCGACATTTTTGACCAACGCTTCGGCAAGCGGAACGTCTGTTTCAACGCTGCGTCCCGGCAGTTGCCAAATCCGGTTCGCTGCAACCGCCCAATCCGCACCGCCGCTGTGATGTTTCGGCGCAAAAATAATCACCGTTTTTGGAATTTGTGCCCGCGCCAACGTTTGCGCCGCCAAATGTCCGCTGTACATCCATCCGGCGTGCGGCACCAACGCTGCCTGCACCGCCGGTGATTGGGCTAAATCTTTCTGTGTTCCCGAAAACATCTTTTCCAATTCCCGTGTCAACTGCGGTTCCGCCGCCGGATAAAACGCTCCCGCGACTGCCGGCGGACGCACTTCCGCCCAATGATTCGGCTTCTCCACCGAACATAACGATAACTTCGGCGTTGTTGCCGATGTTTCAAACGAAATCACATCACCCAAATCGTAATCATCTAATTCCAAATGCGCAACCGCTTCTTTTAGCAAATCCTCCGCACTCCGGTTCGGGTCGTACAGCACTATCCAGCCCTTCGGACTTGACAGCATCAACGCCCTGTATGCCGTATCGACCGCAGATAAATCATACCGGCTTACCGTACCGTGAATCGCGGGGTCCCAGAACACGGCAAGTTCCAACGCCGCGTTGAAAACCTCGTGCGGCGTTGCCCCGAAGTGTTCCACCTGCCTGCCGAGAACACGCAGCAACTCAATCACCGCCGGCTGAAACGGCACATCGGGACGCACCGAAATTTTTGAACAGATGATTGCCGGTCTGTCCGGTATTTGAAACAACAGCGAAACGCCTGAAACATTGCCGTCGTACATACCGGCAAAATAGTTGCTCGGCGCAAGTCCTTCGACCATTCCGCGAAATGTTCCGGCACACAGATTGCGGACTTCTTCGGTTTCGGCAAACGTCGGACCCGGTACCCGCGGACCGAGCCGATTGAATTTTGTCGCAAAAATCATTTCATCGGCGGTCTTTTTGTCAATGTTTTCCGTTGCGGACAACGGACCGGCAATGCAGCGTCCTTCAAACGTATGCAGCAGCGACCGGTCATCGAGCCACGCATCGTTCGGCAAACCGGCTTTTCGGCACACGGCTTCGAGAAACGTTTTTGCATCCATATCGTATTCCACAGCAACGCCGGGCAGGAGCAGTCCCCTGTTTCCGCCGCGGGCAATTTGGATGCCGTGTTCGCCGATGGTAACGGCGTTGACACGGTCGACACCGCGTTGAGACACCCGTTTCATTCCCCAGAGAACCCAAATCTCCATATCAAGTTCAAACAGTTCGGCAGCGGCTATCGGCGGAAAGCGCGGGTCTTCACGGGCGGCAAGCAGAGCGGCACGTTCCACGGCTTCCCCCAGCGGCATTTCGTCGGACATTGTCCCCATACAACTGCGCAGTTCGCCGTTGTGTTTGAGTGAAACGAATGCGCCGAGCAGCGGAATACCGGCTATATCCGGCACTTGTTCGGCAATCCGTTTGCCGCGGGTACCGGTTACGATGGACGACACACGCCGACCGGCAGCGTGGAACAATGCGATTTGCTGCTCTTCGGAAAGATAAGGTTCTATCGGCATCGGTACAATGATTTAACTGGGCGGGGGGCGGGCTTGTCCTGCCGGTGAAGAAAAATAACGCCAGCGCATTGTAAACGATAAACCATTCAATTTCTACTATTGACAAATACCGCATTTTCGCCGATAATCAGAGGAACCGCTTTTCAAAACGCTACCCGTCCTATATGCCTTACGACACCGTGATTATCGGAGCCGGTATGTCCGGTCTCGCTGCCGGAATTCGCCTTGCTCATTACAATCAGCGTGTCTGTATCCTCGAACGGCATCACGCCGTCGGCGGACTCAACTCGTTCTACCGGCAGCGGGGCAGAACCCTCGATGTCGGACTCCACGCAATGACCAACTACGTTCCGAAAGGAACAAAATCGGGTCCGCTGTCCCGGCTTCTGCGGCATCTGCGGTTGACTTGGGACGAATTGGCACTGGTGCCGCAAATCGGTTCAGCGATTGCGTTTCCCGGTCTCCGCTTAAACTTCAACAATCACTTTGAACTGTTCGCCTCTGAAGTCCGCACCTATTTTCCAACGCAGATTGACGGATTGATGAAACTCGTCAATGAACTGCTTGACTACGACCAACTCGGACTCGGTGCGTCCGGCGGTTCGGCGCGGGAATTCGTCAAGCGGTACATTACCGACCCGCTGCTGACCGATATGATTTTCCTGCCGCTGTTCTACTACGGCGGAGCAAAAGAACGGGATATGGAATTCGGACAATTCTGTATTATGTTCCGCTCCATCTTTCTTGAAGGGTTCGCCCGACCATTCGACGGCGTGATTCTCATTTTGAAAAAACTGCTGAACAAATTCAACACTCTCGGCGGCGAACTGCGGTTGAAAACCGGCGTGGAACGAATCTTTTCCAAGAACAAGCGGGTTGAAAAAATCAAACTTACCGGCGGCGAAGAAATCGAAGCGAAAAACGTTTTATCCTCGGCAGGATACAGCGAAACGCTGTCGTTGTGCAATGACCCCGCATCCCCGCCGCAAGCGGCGGGGCTAAACGAATCCCGTCTAGGGTTCATCGAAACCATCAGCGTCCTCGACAAAGAGCCGAAGCAACTCGGACACAACAAGACGATTGTTTTTTTCAACGATAAGGAACGGTTCGATTATATCAAACCGGATGAGGCGGTGGATTTGCACAGCGGCGTCATTTGTTCGCCGAACAACTTCGATTATGCCGAACCACTGAATGAAGGAATGATTCGCATCACCGCACTGGCAAACTTCGACCGGTGGCGCAACTTGCCGCCGGAAGAGTACAAACAGCAGAAACAATACTGGTACGAAAAGACGCTGGAAAGTGCGGCGAGGTTTATGCCGGATTTTCGGCAGCACGTTATTGATACGGATATGTTCACGCCGCTGACGGTTCGGCGGTTCACCGGCAAGGAACACGGGGCGATTTACGGCGCACCGGAAAAGAAGTATGACGGCAGAACGCCGCTGGAAAATCTGTTTGTTTGCGGCACCGACCAAGGAATGGTGGGTATTATCGGCGCGATTGTCAGCGGCATTACGATTGCAAACCGGTACTTATTGACGGAAAAAGCGGTTCTATGACCATACTTTTGCCTTGAATCCTTCCGGCGGAGGAACGATTTCAAACGCGTCGTCTTGCTGCCGGATGACATACAGTCCGCTTTTTTGAGCGAAACGAATGTCGCTGTTGCCGATAACCCCGCCGGCAATTGCCGCAATGAGTTTCAAACCAGCGGTAATCCGGTCGGGACGTGTTTTAATTACGTCCATTTGTTTAAGAAAATGGGCGATGTCTTTGGTTTCAACTTTCAATTTTGCCTCGACAATAACCGCAACTTCACCGTTTAAGAGAATTAAATCGGCTTCGGCAAGAATGTTCTTTCTTTCGTCGTCCCAGTATTCGTATTTTTGCGTATTTGACCCGACGAGATAGCCCAATTTACGGAATTCTTCTACGACGTTGCCCCGCACCATTTCGGCGATGAAGTCGCCGAGCCGTCCGCCGAGTTTGCCGACTTCCTGCTGCATATATTTTTGGGATTTCCACAGGTCTTTCATCTCTGCCTCCCGTCTGAGCCGTGCTTCCTCCTCGCGGGCTTCCCACTTTCGTTTTGCATCCTCCTGCTCTTTCGCATAGCGTTCGTCACGTTCCTGAAACTGCTTGGCGAATTTCTCTTCCATCGCTTGAAGCGACAGCATAAATTGTTCAAAAGTCGGTACTTCCGTTTCAAGCGTAAAACTATGAATAAAAGGCAAAAACAAAAGCAAAACTTTGATTACGCTCTGTTGTTTCCTATCATAATTTTGAACCTGAAACGGTAGTACTGTCTGCGTTGACATTTTCCACCTCTCCTTTCGCTGTCATTCTACCTGTCCCCGGCAGTTGTGTCAACAAGGAAGAAAAAACCGGTCGTGTTCTAAAATCATTGAATTACCTCGTCGATATTTCGGGGCGTTCCGATTCCATCGTGATAACATCGACCGGGCATTATGAACGATGGCTCAAACCCTATTTCGGCTATTTGCCTGTCAAATAATTTTTAAGTCCGTACAGCACTTCGTCCATCAGATGCAGTTTCAAACTTTTTTCAGCAAGCGGGGCAAGAATGCCAAGTGCAATACCGACACCGGGAATAAACTTTTTGAACAGTGCCGATAAACCAAAAATACTCGACATTGGCATCGAAAAAGAACCATAAAGTTGCGTTTTCTTGCCGATACGATGTTGTGTTGCCCCCAATGTATGATTAACAACATCAAGGAGTTCTCCGGCAACGACAAACCGGCGGACATTGGTTTCGGCAAGAGCAACATTTAACTCGTCGAATTCGGCAAGCGTATTTTTATGCAGCGATGGCGGATTGAAAACAAAAGCGTTCATTTTTCCGGCAATCGCTGCAACGGTCGCAATACCCCCGCCGAGAGAATGACCGGTTAAAACCACTTTGTTCTGATACTCCGGTTTAATTGCTTGAACGATGTCAACGGCTTGCTGATAGTATTCTGACGGAAGTCCGGCAAATTGTGATATGTTCTGTATCCAATGAACCGGATTGGTCGGTTCAGTACCGGCAAATGCGAGAATAAACTGCTTACTGCGTTCGTCGTAATAAAATTGTTCCCGCATCGAATCGGATAAGTCCGTCAACTCAGATTCCGGTTTCCCCAGAATTTCGGATTTTTGCTGCTCTGTTGCCAAGCGAAGTCCGTAATGCGGTAACTCTTCTGCCCGATAAACGGCATCAGCAACAAGAGCGCACCGGTACTCGATGTGTTCGAGATACGGTGTATGAACGTCCTTAATATCTTCATTCTCTACAACAGGCAGTTTCGGTAACGTTGCTTCATTATACAATTTCGTCAACGTTTTGTCCCGTCTCTTTGCCCTTTTCCTTTATTTTTCCGTCTTGTTGTTCAGAGGTTTGGTTTCCTTGCTTTCCGATGTAGGTGTTTTCGGCGGATCTATCGCTGGAGTTGGTTGTTCCATCAGAACCGAAACGTTCGGCAATTTCCGCGATTGCTTTTCTAGCTGTCGAACTCTTTCTGTCAATGAATTCAACTCCTTTTTCAATATATGGTCTTGATAGTATTCCC
>JAISJZ010000308.1 GCA_031261125.1 Planctomycetaceae bacterium
TTGCAAGAACCGTGATATTTCACAGAAAACTACTTCCAATCCGCACCGAACGTTAACCAGCCGTCAACGGCAGATAACTGCACCGGAATAAGTTTGCCCTTATCCTGCCAGCGTCCACCCAATTCGATACCGCCAAGTGTAATTTCGTTCACCGCCTTGCCGTCTTTGTCTTTCAAATTCAGCCGGCGAATAATACCGTTCTGAATTCCCAGTTGGAACGCATTTAGTTGTCCTTTTTTCTTGTCAAAACCCGTCGGCAGGGCTTCCAGTTTCGTCTGCTTCAACACCGTTTTACCGTTTGCCGAAACAATCTGGTATTCCGCCTCAATCGTGTAAGCCCGGTCTTTGTCGCTGCCGACTTGAATGCTGTCAAGCCGCACAAGCAGTTGAATCCTGCCGCCTTCAAAACGAACTTCCACCGGATTCTTGGACGCAAACGTCAACTTAACGGGCTTGGAGTCCTTGTCTTCCGGCAATTTCAGAAATTTCTGCAAGGACTCCAACCGTTTTTTGAAGTCCTCTGAATTTTCTTCATCGACCGAACGACCGGCAAGAGCAACAGCGGCAGCGTTATTCAAAGCGGACTGATGAACTTGAAACGTAACGGTACCGGCGGTCTGCGCGGAGGGACACATCACCGCCGACGGCTGCGAACAATCCGCCACCAAAGCATCGACCACAACAAATTCTTCCGTACTGGACAACTTCCAAACACGCGGGAACAGTCCGTTTTGAACAAGCAGTTCCCGGAATTTTTTCTGATAGTTATCGTTCAATTCGGCAATCTGCGGGTCAATGATTTCGTCAATCCGGCTGCTCATCCTCTTCGCCGCTCTGTTCTCCGCTTCCGCTTTTGATTCTTCCTGCTGCGAATTAATCTGCGATTTTGCAACTGCCTTGACAAGACAGCAGCCGTTAATTTGAATGTTCGACAGTACCGTATTCAAGTCAGCGCGGGTCTTGGCAGGAGCCGTCTTGAAAATACTGTCCGTCAGGAAAATGCTCTTTTCGCCCCGCATCGTACCGGTTGTTTCCGAATCGAACGCCACTGGCGGATGTGAACCGTGCGCTGTTGAGTGGAGTTCGGCTTCGACAACGGTAATGATTTCGGCACCCTTCTTGGAATTGCCCAATCTTGCCGTACTCGTCCGTTTGACGGTACCGGCACCGGCAAGGTGCGTGCCGTTAATCACTTCGTCAATATCGAGTGCTTCCTCTGCGGTTTCACGGAACGCGGCGGCAATAAAATTCGCCCCGATTTTGACGTGAACGTTTTCACCGCTGAACGCCGTCCGAAGTAAGCCGGCAATCCGCTGAGTCCGCGGTTCAATCACGGCAACGTCTTCGAGCCAATTTACGGCATTGCTCAACGGGTACGCATAGGCGGGGTCTTTTGCGTATTCGTCAACATATTTTACAACGCCGCCGCAAACTGCCGCAATTTGGGCATCGTAGTTATTGTCTTTCAAGAGCCGTTCGACGGTCTGATACCGCCGCAAGGACTTCCGAAAACCGTCGAATACCGTCCAGCGCACGCCTTTCTTGCCGGAGTTCAGCGAGTCCCAAACCGATTGAAGTAATTCAGCGTTGGGCTTGTCGTTTTGCAGTTCCCTTTGTAAATCAGCAATTCGGAATGTTTCCTGCCAATCCTTTGCCGCCTCTTGATTCGGGTCGGTGTTCAGCACTTTGGACAAGTCCGCAACCGCTCCGGTGAGTTGTTTCTTCGCAGCAGTCAGACCGTCCGCGGAAATCTTCCGGTAGTCCTGCTGGACTTGTCCGCAAAGGATTTCCAGTTGCGCCCGTGCTTCAGCAGGCGTGATGCTTTTTTCTGCCGCCGGTTCCGCACCGGCGTTCCTGCGGAAAATCCGAAGCCGGGCGGCATCGGCGAATTGGCAGGCGATTAAGACAAGGACAACAGAAAAAATGAACAATCGGAGGGGTTTCATCGTATTAGCGGTTGTGAGGATTTCGCGGTTCGGCAGGGAGACGGTTGTCATAACCGTTAAACCTGTTATAATCGCCATAAATTAACAGCCCGGAGCATTAGGACTATAAATGTCAGATTGTATCAGATTTAACGCTAGCCGTCAACTCCGACTTTGCGCATTTTTCCTGTTTTTCGGAATTTTCGGCACTTTTACCGGCAGTGCGGTTCCGCAGCGATTAAATGCGGGGGAACCGGCTTGGAAAACTGATTATGCCAAAGCGGTTGCC
This sequence comes from Planctomycetaceae bacterium, assembly GCA_031261125.1. GTDB lineage: Bacteria > Planctomycetota > Planctomycetia > Pirellulales > Thermoguttaceae > WRKP01. The sequence goes on from JAISJZ010000308.1 coordinate 2,215, forward strand.
GAAGCAAAAAAAGAAGGCAAAAACCTGCTCATCTATTTTTACACCGAAACAGATGTTCCTGCTTTGGCAGATGAAACAGAAGAAAAGTGGGTCAAGACGAAGAACGGTACGATTCGGCAGGTGTCCTCCGTTGCACCGGAAGACCGCAAACTGCTGCCGTTAGCCGAAAAATGCCGGAATTTTGAGAGTGAAATTTTGGGCAAAGACGAGATTGTCCCGCTTTTTGACAATTATGTCAAAATTAAATTACCGCTCAACGCTGAAACAACGGATGCGGACGGCAATAAAACGGCGGTATTGGATTTGCCGGATTTCAGGGAAATGTTGCGGCATCCCGGTCTTGTTGTGGTAGATTTTGAACATCCGAACGAACCGTATTACGAAACGATGACGGGTATTCTGCCGTTTCTGCGGGCGAAAGTACCGACAGCGGAACAAACGGAAGTATTTCTGACACTGCCGCCCGGTACGCTGTCGCAGCGGACGCTGATTTATGCAATGCGGATTCACCCGGACAAGCCGTTGAGCACGTCGGGCGATGTTCATCCGGCAGTAGTGCGGGGAGCAACGGAACACGCCGAATATCAGTCGCAGACCGGCGTGATTGGACATCAGAACTTTGGAACACGGACAGCGAAGATTACCGCTGAAATCGGACAGGGTTCGCCGTCAGAGATTTGCGCCCAAAGTTGGTCAGGCGAAAATCTATTTGAAGCGGCAATCGGCTGTGTTCGGGCGTGGCGGAGTTCTTCCGGGCATTGGTCGATTGCCCGTAAGAAGCACACGTTCTACGGCTATGACATCGTTAAGGGTGAGAACGATATTTGGTTTGCCGTCGGACTGTTCGTTGATTAAAAGGAAGTTCTAAAAACCTCCAACAAAGAAGAATTGCCGTATAAGCAACTCACTCCGTTATATCGCTGACGGGTCTCCGCTGGCGGAATAAATCACTTGTCCGTCCGGTGGAGACAGCCGGCGGTGCTGCCGATTCGTTGTACAACGGCGAAACAAGCCCTGTCGATTTCGTCGTGCCTCGGTCTTCCATTCCGATACGTCCTCTGGCATTAAACTCCTGATATACCGGCGACACCAAACCGGTTGATAACGGTCTGCCGCCTTCCGGGGTAATCGCAACATCCGATTCATTCAGCCGGGAACCGAACCCGCGAACCGGCGTAACATTTTTCCATCCCATTCGGACAAGAAGTTCCCGCAACGTAATTACCCGAACCGCGAGTTCTCTTGCTTCTTCTCTCAATTGCGAATTAGCGTTAACTTTCTTTTGGTCTTGCTGGTCTTCGTCGTTCAACTCGCCGACAACGAGAAATGACGTATTTTCTGTGATTTTACCGACAACCTCCCCGACAGGATATCGTTCATCACCGCCCTCGCTGATATAGCAGTCCACTTCACCGCGGTTTGCTTCAATCAGCCGCTTAATTTCCTCTAAATCGCTTGTCCTTACGGTAATACCGTCCCGGCTCCCGACACCCGGTATCCGCATACCGGCGGCTAACGCAAACCGCTGCTTCTGCCCCGGCGACCAAACCGGCGTGTAAACCACATCGTTTGCCGCAATCGGGTTGGTCAACATATCATCCAGAATCCGTCCTTCCGCTTTGTGAGGACCAAGAATCTTAATAATTTCGATGCTTGCCTTGGAAGTGCTTTGCGCCATATCCCGTTTGCACACTTCACAAATTTGTACATCCGCTTCCGGGTCGTGTTCACCGAACGAAATACCGGTAATTGTCGGAGCATAGACGCTGAACGTCATCCGGGTCTGCAAGCCGTCGTCGCTGCCGAGGTCCACAATCACCGTACTGGACGTTTGATTGACCGAAAGAATTTTACCGTCAGGGCGTTCAAAACTTGCCCGTCGCAGTCCGTCAATCTGTTCGGCTAACCCGTTATTACGGACTTGCGTCTGCTTCGCTTTGATGCTCGCCTCTTCTGCTTTTTTATCGGCAACTTTTGTGCTTTCCTCGGCTTTGGCAACCTTATCATCTGCATCGGACTTCACCGCTGCAATCTCCTTCCGCAACGTCGCCAGATTGCCTTCAAAATCCTTTCGGGCTGCCGCCAAGTCCTCCACCGCCTTCGTTTTCTCCTTCGTGAATTTATCGAGAACGGTTTCGTACAATGCATTTAGGTTATTGTAATCCGTTTCAAAGCGGAGTTTTTCATCCAGTGTTTTCGCGTGATTGCCTTTTTCCGCTGCTAATTCTGCTGCCTGATTCTTCATCACGGCGAGGAAATTTTTCGACGCATCGTCTGTGTCCTTTGAGTAGAGTGCGACAGCATCGTTATACACCTTCTGAACATCTTCCGCCGACGCATCGTCTTTCAGTCCGGCGAACTGTTTGAGCGTCAGATAGTCCTTGGCAATCGTCCGCTCCTTTTCTTGGGCGGCTTTGGCATCTTCCTGCGCCTTCTTTTCTCTGGCAAGGCGTTCATCATTTCCTTGGTTCATCATCACAAGTGCAACGATGAGACCGATTACCACGATGACCAGACATATAATCGCAATCTGTAAGTTTTTAAGGTCTCTCATATTTCAAGGACTCCCGAAAGGACAACGATACCTAACTCACATCCCATTTTACCTATATTAAAACGGGCTGTCAAGGAAACTCCGCTTGCGCTTTTTATCGGTAAATATACTATTCGGAACACAGTCGGAACGAAAAAAAATCCGAAAAAACAAAAATTTTGTACCGGTTATGCGGGTTCCCCGTTCCCATTGTATTCTTTTTTGGTAGAATGAGGCCTCCGCGCCGTGGACGGCTGCGGCTAACTGCTAACCCGCTAACCCTGATTACTATGGCTCTCACGGACAAACAGAAAAAGGTTATCGAGGCGTTGAACACCGCCCGGTCAATGGAACTGTACGCTATCGTTCAATATATGCACCAGCATTACACGCTGGACGATGCCGACTACAAGAAGTTGGCATCCGAAGTGAAACATATTGCGATTGCCGAGATGAAACACGCCGAGGCGTTTGCCGAACGGATTAAGGACATCTGCGGCGACGAGTTGCCGACAGCGCAACTAGCGCAGGACATCACCAAAGGACAGAAGGTCGAAGACCTTTTCGCCTTTGATGCTGCCACGGAGGCAGACACGACGGCAAAGTACAACGAGTTTGCGAAACTCTGCCGGGACAACGGCGATGTGATTTCGGCGCAATTGTTCGAGAAAATTGCGGTTGTCGAACAGGAACACTTTAATTACTATGACGACACGGACACGCACATCAAGAAACTCGGCAACAGTTTCCTTGCCAAGGTGGTTGAGAAAGAGTAGTACCGTTTCAGGTTCAAAATTATGATAGGAAACAACAGAGCGTAATCAAAGTTTTGCTTTTGTTTTTGCCTTTTATTCATAGTTTTACGCTTGAAACGGAAGTAGCGTTTGTTTTCGTTAATATCAGTATCCTGTTAGCCACCGGCGGGGCTTGCCCGCCGGTTCCTATGTACAACACGATGAAACTCCAAGCATTAACATTAGCAGTATTACTGTTTTGTTCCGCGGCTGTAATCGGTGCTGAACAGTTTGCCGAACAGAATTTGGCGGAAGAACTCTATGGACGAGGCGTTCACGCCTTTTTCGACAGCAACTACAAGGGTTCTATTGAGTTGCTGTCGAAAGCGGAACAACTCGGCAGCACCGACCCGCGGGCGTACTTTTATCTTGCCCTGTCTGGACTGCGTCTCAACAAACGGGGCGATGCCGATGCGTATTTCAAAAAGGCGGCGCAGTTGGAACAAGAAGGCAAGTCCGCACGGGACTACAATGTTTCGGCAGCGATTTCCCGAATTCAAGGCGTTGAACGGCTGCTGGTCGAAAGATACCGCCGGCAAGCGAAGCAGAATTGGGAAAATACCGAAAAGAAACGTAAAGAGTTAATGTACGCTGCTGAAAAAGCGAAGGACGAGGCAATCGTCAAGAGCGTCGGTAAAGCACCGGTTGCAACGGCACCGTTCGGGGCGCGTTCGATTGACCCGTTCGCAAAGCCGGAACCAAAAACAGAACCGAAGAAAGAAGAAAAACCCGATGAAGAAAAGCCGGATAAATAAAAATCTTTATGTTCTGTTCCTTTTGTTCCTTTTTTGCGGCTGTTTTGTTAATCGGGCAGAAAAAGAATCGGAAAAAATCGGCGTTGCCGTTTCGGTCGAGCCGTTTGCGTTTCTCGCGGACCGTATCGGCGGCGAACGGGTTCAGATTGAAGTTATCGTTCCGCCGGGCAAGGAACCGGAACACTATCAAACAACACCGGAAAAAATCGCCGGAATTATCCGGTCAAAGATTCTGTTCTGTACCGGTATGCCGTTTGAGGAAACGCTTCTTCCGAAATTGCGGTCCAATGCACCGAATCTGAAAGCCGTTGATTTGCGAACTAACTTAAAACTTCGGGAATTAGAGTTGCACCATCACGGCGAAGATGACACTCATCATTCTCACGGTGCTTCTGCCGACCCTCATATCTGGTTTGCTCCGTCGGCATTGAAAACCGAAGCGACAGCGGTATTAGCAGCGTTGCTTGAAATGGATTCGGTACACAAGGATTTTTATCAGAAAAATTACGATTTTCTGATAGAGGAAATCGAATCAGTCCGGAAAGAATTAGCGGAGAAACTTTTACCGTTGAAAGGACAGACGGTTTATGTGTTTCACCCGTCTTACGGTTATTTTTGTGATGAATTCGGATTGGAACAGCGGGCGATTGAATTTGAAGGCAAAACGCCGAAGCCGCAACAACTTGCGGAACAGATTGCAGAGATGAAAAAGGAAGCAAAGCCGCCGGTGATTATCGTTCAGAAAGAGTTTAATCAAAGTCCGGCGCAGGCGGTTGCGGAAGCAGCGGGCGGAACGCTTGCCGTTCATTCTGCATTGGAACGCGATGTTTTACAATCTATGAAACGGTTTGCGGATTTGCTTGTCAACCGGCAGTGAGCAGTTTCAATTCTTTCGGGTCAACAATCCAGCCGCGGCACTTCGGCGAACCGCACAAGCACTTCACCGCTCTGTCGGCGGGCCATGCGTAATCAATGTTCAACTCTTCGCCCGGCATAATGTCGCGCACGGACTCCACCCAAATTTCGGCATCTTCGTCATCCTCGAAATCCATTACGGGAACCATATCGCTGTCGGAAGATACCTGCGGCAAGCCGCCGGGGTTAACCGTTTCACCGTCCGTGATTTCAACAGCACCGCCGTCGCCGAAGAAACACTCATCGTCCTCCTCCAACGGTTCGGCATCAACATAGGACTCTTCATCGTCATTACTGAAATTTAACTCGTTTTCCGTCAACTCGCCGATTTCCAACTCTTCCCCCTCTTCAACGTGAGTGTATTGCATCAGTTGACAATTCGGGTCGCACGAATGATTGATATAGCAGAACGGCACTCCCGGTTCGAGAACTTTTCCGTCGCCTGCACTGATACAATAATCGCTGCCGTAGTCAGGGTCGTTAATGATTTTGCCCGGCACGCGCCCGATGGGCGTTCCTTTCGGAATGAACGCAAACGCAAACACTCCCAAACCGTAAGGCGTTTTGCCGATTTGGACACCGCTTGGAAAAACCTCGCCGCAATCGGACGCTTTCCGTTCCGGCACCGTTGGAGAAGAATTCATTAAAGGAATTGACAACAGACATTGGACAATAAATAATTGTTTATTATTCGTTATTCACTATCCATTATCAACCGATGTCCTGTCTTTGTTCCGGTATTTTGTTTGCGGATATTGCGTGCTATCCTATCAGCCATAATCCGCAGGAAGGCGAATTGGTGCCGACGGAAAAAATCGAATTGAACCTCGGCGGCTGTGCTTCCAATGCAGCATTCGCTTTGGCAAAACTGGGCGCACCGGTTACTTTGGCGGGCTGCGTCAGCGATGATGCATTGAGCGACTTCGTTGTCCGTGCCGTTTCCGTACCGCTTATCAATTCGGACTTCTTGCAGCGGGTTCCCGGTATGTGTCCCGGTACGGCAATGCACATTAACGTTCAGAACCAAGACCGCCGGTTCATCACAACGACCGGAGCAAATGATAAATTCATTTTTGACGATACGCTGTTTGACTTCGTTAAAACGGCAGCACCGAATCCGGCAGGACGCAAAGTATTGTACATCGGCGGCTTTTTTATGCTCCGCGGCTTGGAAAACCTGCGGAGTATCGAGTTTCTGCAAGCCGCCCGCGAACACGGCTGGACGATTGTGCTGGACGTTGTTCTCAACGGACAGCGGGATTACTGGCACATTCTCGAACCGTTTTTGCCCTTGGCGGATTTCTTTATGCCGAACGAACACGAAGGCGAAAAAATTACCGGCTGTGCCGACCCGTATGAACAGGCAAAGGTGTTCCGCAATGTCGGGGCAAAGACCGTGATTATTACACAAGGTTCCGTTGGAACGCTGTGTTTCAGCGATGCGGATAATTTCCGTTCCGGGGTTTATCCGATTGAATACATCAGCGGCTCCGGTTCCGGCGATGCATTCTGTGCCGGTTTCATCGCAGCACAACTCGAAGGATTGGATTTGCGGAATGCCGTTCGCTGGGGCAGTGCTGTCGGAGCAAGCAGCGTCCGCGGCATCAGCACAACGGGAACCGTGTTTAACAGGGAAGAACTGTTAACGTTCCTCGGCAAACACGAACTCGTATTTGAAGATATTTAACCCTTATTCTGATGACCCGCGTTTTATTTTTCACCGCACGCAGCCGAAGTGCTGAAAAGTCATTAACATTTCTCTATGGGAGATTCTAAAAATCTTTAATGAAAAACAAAGAAAAATCCCTGTTTTTTTATCTTTTTTTTGAATAAAAAAGAGTTTTTAGAGTATCCCTATGTCTTACTGGACAAACAAAAAGGTTCTCATCACCGGCGGGTCGAGCGGTTTGGGACGCATTATTACCGAAACGTTTCTCCGCAACGGAGCGGACGTTACCGTTGCTGCTTTGGAAGAAAATGTCAAAGATGCCGCCGCCAAGATGGGTGCAAACGTCTTGCCGATACAAGTTAACATTACGAAACAGGATGACGTTGACCGAATGGCTGAAACGGTGAAACAGCATTGGGGACAACTCGATGTTCTTGTCAACAATGCCGGTCGTTCTATGCGGGGTAAAGTTCTCGATACAACGCCGGAGCAGTTTCAGAATTTGTTCGATTTGAATGTTCTCGGAACAGTCCGCTGTACCAGAGCATTTGCGCCGATGCTGCTGGAGTCGAAAGGACATATCGTCAACATTGGTTCGTTAGCGGCGAAGAGTGCCGCCCGATACGTCGGGGCGTATCCGGTATCGAAGTTTGCCGTTGCAGCATATTCACAACAGTTGCGGCTGGAATTGGGAAAACAGGGTTTGCACGTTCTTCTCGTTTGTCCCGGTCCGATTAAGCGGGACAACGAACGGCTTTATCCGCTCGAAGGACTCGAAGAGATTCCCGATTCGGCGCGTGCGCCGGGGGCAGGTGTGAAGGTCGGACGCATTGACCCGAATTGGCTGGCGGAAAAAATCTTGCGGTACTGTGAAAAACGCAAACCGGAATTGGTGGTGCCGGCGAAAGCAAAACTGTTGTTTGCAATATCGCAGATGTTTCCGGCGTTCGGCGATTTTCTGGTGCGGACAAATACCTGACACGCAATTAACACACAATTAGAGTATTAAGGAAAAATCATTCGTTCGGCAAACCGGACGGCAAATTCCGGCAATGACGCTAATTCGACGTGCTGCGAACACTTCACCGCCGCTGCCGCTTCGTTGCGGTATGTTGAATCAAGCAGCACAAGCCGCGCACCGGCAAGCGACGTGTTGCCGCAAAACCGGAACTTGTTCGACGGAATCTCCGGCGGCAGCAAACCGATACGCTGCGCATTTTCCGGGCGGATAAAATTGCCGAATCCGCCGGCAACGTAAAACGTTTCAATGTCTTGCCAATCCAAACGCTGCTGTTCCAGCAGCAGTTGCGTACCTGCCCGAATCGCCCCGACCGCCAGTTGCAGTTGCCGAACGTCCTTTTGTGTTAACAGTATATCTTCGTTAATACCGCTTTGCTCCTTCGGTACTAAACAGAACGCCGGTTTACCTTCAATGATTTTCCAACGGTTCAAAAACGGCGACTTCGCTTTTACATCAAATTGCCCGCTCGGTTTAATGAGATGATGCCGCAGTAATTCCGCTGCCGTATCAATTAAGCCGCTGCCGCAAATTCCCGTTGCCGGAACATTGCCGATAGTGCGGCTAATAACGGTTCCGTCTTCTTGCAGTTCCGTTTTATCGACCGCTCCCGGTACGGCAATCGTTCCGTACTCGATTCGGCTCCCTTCAAATGCCGGTCCTGCGGCGGTTGCGGCAGTGTAGAGCGTTCCGTTGTGCCGCAACACCATTTCGCCGTTCGTACCAATGTCGATAAAAAAACACGTTTGTTCCGCCCAACGCAGTCCGACAGCAAGGACACCGGCAACGATGTCTCCGCCGACAAATCCGCCGAACAGCGGCATCGTTTGAACTGTTCCGTGCGGTGCAATGTTCAAGCCGATGACCGAACCGGTACAATCTGGAAACACCGACAGCGGCGGAACGAACGGAGCAAAGCCGAGCGGCGACGGGTCGAGACCGAGAAACAGCATTTGCATCACGGTATTACCGGCAACGGAAACAGCAGTAATATCCGTTGTTTTTATACCGGCATTTTCGGCAAGTTCGGCGAACATTTTGTTTGCCGATTGAATGACCGCCCCTTGTAATGCACCGGCAGCGGCGGGGTCTTCAATCACTTTTTGAATCCGGGTGATTAAATCATCGCCGAAGGAACGCTGCGGATTAGCGAGGGCGGAAACACCGCAAACACGCGGGGGGGGGGATAACGCAAACAATTCAGCGGCAAGCGTCGTTGTGCCGATGTCGAACGCAACGCCGTAACCCGTTGCCGGCGGCGGGACTTGTCCCGCAATGAGAGGCAGCGGAACAAATTCCGCCGCTAACAATGACGAACCGGTTTGAACAACGATACTCTCTTCATTTGATTTTACCGATGTCTTTGGAATGTTAACGGTTAAATTCCGTTCGACAACACTTTGACACGCAAGAATTTCTTGTCCGTTGACGGAACATTTGCATTTTTTACAGGTTCCGTTTCCGCCGCAGGGTGTCCGCAGGGTAATGCCCAACTCGGCGGCAGCGGCTGACAACGGTGTACCGGCAGGTACCAAAACAGAACACGCCGGCGTATCTTGGTCTTCAAATTGAAAACAGATATTGTATAACATACGTCTTATGCTGTCTGAATAATCATCCATTATCAATCTGTAAGTGTCCATTGTACAGCATCATCCCCGGCGTTTTGAAACGAACCGCTATGTATATCCGGTCATTAGCCGGCGAAGCGGCGGACTGTCCGTTGGTGTAAATTTAAGTCCGACCGGTCTGTGCAACTTCTCCTGCGTCTATTGCCAAATCCTCGGCGAACCGGAAATCAAAAATTCGGATTCCGTTCTTATTAACGTTCCGAAATTGGAAACCGAACTGCGGAACGTCTTAACCGCTGCCAATGACGGTACGCTCTATGCAAACACCTACCTGTCGTCAACGCCGCCGGAAAAACGTGTTCTGCGGGACATTGCATTCAGCGGCGACGGCGAACCGACATTAGCGGTGCAGTTTTCCGAAATCGTTAATCGGGTTGCCGACATCCGGCGTGAATTATGCTCTGCCGGCACAAAAATCGTTCTCATTACTAACGGTACAACATTGAACGCTGTCCCTGTCCGCAACGCCGTCCGGGTAATGCTTGATAACAACGGCGAGGTTTGGGCAAAACTCGATGCCGGTACGCCGGAAATGTTCCGGGCGGTTTCCCGGTCAAGAATTACGTTCCAGAAAATCGTTGATAATCTAACAGCGGCGGCAAAAGAATTTCCGCTGGTCATTCAATCGTGTTTCCTGATGCTGCACAATGAACCGCCGAAGGAAACGGACATCGAACGGTACGCCGATGTGTTGAACAGCATTACAAACAGCGGTGGAACAATACAGCGGGTTCAGATTTACACCGTTGCCAGAAGTACGGCAGAAAAGTGGGCAACGCCGTTGTCCGATGATACCCTTAATACACTGACAGAAATTGTCAGACAAAGAACCGGCTTGCAAATTGCCGCGTTTTATTCTAAATGACGAAGATTTTAACCCTTGAAACAACTTGCGATGAAACGGCGGCGGCGGTCATTACGAAGAACCTTGACGTTCTCGGCAGCGTCATTGCGTCGCAGGACAAGATACACCGGAAGTTCGGCGGCGTTGTACCGGAAATGGCATCCCGCGCTCACTTGGAAAACATCGTGCCGGTGATTGATGAAACGCTGCACCGGGCAAACATCACGCCCAATGACATTGATGCCGTTGCCGTTGCGAACACACCCGGTCTCGCCGGTTCGCTCCTCGTCGGTCTTTCCGCCGCAAAAGCGTTGTGCGTCGCTTTGCAAAAACCGTTGATTGCTATTAACCATCTGCAAGCACATATCTACGCTTGTAAAGTGGCGTTCGGAAATACATTTCCTTGTATCGGCTTAATCGTCAGCGGCGGTCATTCAAGTTTGTACCGCTGTACAACGCCGCTGGACTTCACGTTTCTCGGCGGAACGATTGATGATGCGGCAGGTGAAGCGTTCGACAAAGTGGCGGCAATGTTAAATCTGCCGTATCCCGGCGGTCCGTCCATTCAGAAAATTGCAGAAATCGGCAACCCGAAAGCGTACCGGTTCCCGCGCTCACTGCTGGACGAAGACAGATTAGCGTTCAGTTTCAGCGGCTTGAAAACGGCAGTGCGGTACAAGTTGGCAGGACAAGGCAAAGACATTGAACCGGCATCGGCGGCGGCAAAATTATCATCGCAGGAAATTGCGGACATAGCAGCATCGTTTCAGGAGGCAGTTGTTGATTGTTTGGTCGGCAAAGCAGTATCGGCATTGAAGCAGACAGGTTTTGAAACCTTGTGCATCGGCGGCGGTGTAGCGGCAAACGCCCGATTTCGGAAAAAAATGGAAGACGCGGCAAATAGCAGCGGATTTCGTTTGTTCATTGCCCCGTTGAAACTTTGCACGGACAATGCCGTAATGGGTGCGATTGCCGTTGAGCGGTACAACGCCGGTTTGTTTGAAGAATTGGATTTAGATGCCAAACCGGGACTGGTAAGGAATTGATATGAAGCACCACTCATTCTCTGTCATCCATTATTGCGTTCTGCTCGGCGTTGCGTGTGCCGCCGCCGTGTTGACCGGTGCGCTGCTCGTCGGCGATTCGATGCGAGGTTCGTTGCGAAATTTGACGCTTGACCGGCTCGGCAGCGTTGATACGGTTCTTTTTGCGCCGAATTTTATTGACTATCATTCAGACACAACATCAGCAAAGTCCGGTCGCCCCGTGATTTATTTGCAAGGCAGTGCCGAATACAACGGCAACATCAGCGGCACGCAAATTCTTGCGGGAGTTACTGTTCCTGCCTCTTGGGATGCTTCTTTTATCGTCAACCAAGCCCTCGCGGACAAACTGCAACTTAAAGACGGCGGTGAATTATCGTTACGTTTATTGTCGCCGCAAAGTATTCCGCCGGAAAGTTCTTTCGGAAAGAAAGACAACCTTATCCGTACAAAAATTATGGTTGATACAGTTATTACAAACAGGGGCATCGGACGTTTTTCACTCAAGGCCGACCAGCAGGCGGAACCGCTGCTGATTGTGCCGCTTGATTGGCTGCAAACGAGATTAGAGGTCGGTGACAAAATAAATGCCGTATTTTACAAAGAGCCGCCGGTTATGTCGGCGGTGAAACCGACGCTGAACGATTTGGGCATCAACGTCAACGGTCAATATATCACATCAAAACGGATGTTGTTCACGGACGAACAGGCGGACGTAATTAAATCGGGAGCCGGCTGTGTCGGCGGATTGTTATATCTTGCAACGAGTATTAAAGCCGTGAAAAACGGACACGAAATGCCGTATTCGACACTGTTCGCCGTTGATAATGATGAATTACGAATAACGAATAACGAAATAACATTAAACCAATGGGCAGCCGACGATTTGCAAGTACAGCCCGGCGATGAAATCGAATTGACGTGGTTCTCACCGGATAATGTGAACGAAACGAAACAGCAGAAATTTATACTGGCAAAAATTGTCCCGAATGATACGTTCACCAACGATGTTGTTCCTGATGTAAAGGGTTTCACGGACGAAAAGAGCATTGCCGATTGGGACCCGCCGTTTCCGTTTGATGCAAAGAAAATCCGCAAGGTTGATGAAGATTATTGGGATAAGTACCGCGCCGCACCGAAAGCGTTTGTTGATTTAGAAACCGGTCAAAAGTTATGGGGTTCCCGCTTCGGGAAGGTCTCAACGTTTATAATTGCAAATCACGAATTACAAATTGCGGATGAAGATTATGCCGCTTTCAATTTAAATTTCGTTCCTGTCAAACAACTCGGTCTTGCCGCATCGCAGGGGACGACACCATTTTCAGTACTGTTCCTGTGCTTTTCGTTTTTTATCATCGCATCGGCGTTAATGCTCGTTGCAATGCTGTTCCGGTTAAGTATCGAAATGCAGGCAAAAAACATCGGTATCCGTTTGGCTTGCGGCTGGACACCATTA
>JAISJZ010000318.1 GCA_031261125.1 Planctomycetaceae bacterium
TTCTTCACGGGCAATAGCGGAACGACGATTTGGTGGCTCGGTCATCATTTTTCCTATCCGGTACATACCGGAGCGGTTTCGGCGATTTATTTCAGCGAACGTCTTTACGAATTTCCGCAAGGACTCATCGGACTTGCGGTCGCAACGGCAATTTATCCGCTGTTAAGTGCGCACTGCGCTCGGCAAAACAAAAAGGCGTTCGGCGAGGATTTAACACTGGGACTGCGTATTGTCTTAGTGTTTGCGATTCCTGCCGGTGTTGGTTTGATGCTGTTTTCCGATAATCTCGTTCATCTTCTTTTTCAACGCGGTGAATTTTCGGCAAACGATACGGCGCGGACGGCAGATATGGTCTTCGGGTTCAGCACCGGTGTTTGGGCGTTTTGCGCACAACCGGTGTTGGTCAGAGCGTTTTACGTTCTCGGCGACATCAAAACGCCGTTCCGCATCGGTCTGTCCTGCTGTTTGCTGAACGTCCTGATTTGTATAGTGTTCCTTTGGAAATTCAAAGAGCAGGGGCTTGCCGTTTCCGCTAGTGTTTCCGCGGGAATTCAAGCGGTTCTTTTGTTCCTGTTTTTTGCCGTCAAACACGGTTTCATTGATTACAAGGCGATTATAATCAGCGTGCTGCGGGCATGTGCGGCAACCGTATTGATGGCACTTGCCGTCGAGTTCGTGTTTGAATTGATTCCCGGCAACAATTCATTAGCGGATATTGTTCACATTTTCCTCGGCGGTATTGTTGCTCTGTTCATATTCTTCACGGTGTATCGTTTTCTCGGCGGACGGGAACCCGGTGTATTCCGACCTTCATCTTTCTGATAAAAACGGCATTGTCAATTATCCGCATTTTCCTTCGGTTCAATGTTCTTGAAATACCGGCGGATAATTTGACGCTGTCCCAACGGCAGCGGTTCGGATTCCAGCACACTCTCGGACTGCTGTTTGTACTCCTGAAATGATTCTTTGTACTGCTGCGATGTCTGCTCTTTCGACAGTTCGTTCGTTCGGAATTTTTCGTACTCCGATTCGCCGTCATCACCTAACATTGAACCGCTAATGTTCTGTTTTTCCCGCTTTGCTTCTAAATTTGTTTCTTTACCTTCGTTTGGTTTGCCAGCCGCCCCTGCTCCCCAATTCTTGCTCTCCTGACTTGCCTTATGCGTGCTTTCACCGCCGTTGTCCGCCCCGTCGCCTTCGTTTGCCGCACCGCTGTTCATATCCGCTTTATTCAGACCGAGCATCGACAATTTGCCTTCCAGTCCTTCGGCTATTTCCTTTTTCGCCGCTTGTTTTGCGCTTTCCTCAGCAATTTGCCCCGCCGCTTCTTTTGCCTTTTCAGCATTGCCCTCCGTCATTGCGTCGCCCATTTTCTTTGCCGCATCCGCCAACGGCTTCGCTGCATTTTTCAAACCGTCTTTTTCCATTCCTTTGGCAAACTCTTCCATCATCTTCGACACGGTTTCCCGTTCTTTGGCAGTCATCGAATGAACCGCTTTACCGTCAAACTTTTGGAGTTGCTGTTTTGCCTCAGTAAATTTTCCTTCTTTCAACGCTTCTCCGATGTCCTGCGTTGCTTGGGCTGCCGACAACGCATCGCCGATTTTTTTCAAGTTCTGTTCGCCGGTTCCTAAATTCATCTCCTTGATTGCCTTGCGGAGTTCCTCTTCCATTTCAGACAGCGTTGCCAGCGTTTCTTTCCGGTCATTTTTAACCGCTTCAAGTTGCTTAACATAGTCCTTCATCTTTTTACTCAACTCTTTTACTGTCCGCTCGTCGGGATTTTTCTCCGCAAGTTCTTCGATGTCCTTAACGATTTCCTCTTGTATTCTTTGAGCAACCGCCAATGTTTCATCAGGCTGTTCTTTTGCTCTGACAGTTTTTGTCATACTCTCAAACGGCGGAATGCTACCGAAAATGACCGCGGCGGCAAACACAGCGAACATTGTTTTGAAGTACGGCGGCAGATGATACGGAGCGACAACTTTCGGAGCAACTTTTTCTGCAAATACACCGGCATCTTCTAATTGCAGTTGTTCGAGCGGCGTGAATTCTTGTCGTTTCAGTAATTCCGTTGCGGTCAACATTCGGTCTTTGAGTTGATATACCCTGTCGGTTTCGCAGGCACAAACGCCGGTATTAAGGGGGCGGCGGGAACATAAAATCACCCCGCTTATAATGCCGAGATATACGGCAAACAACATAATCTGCGGCAGCAGAGACAGTTGCGGTACGAAGAGCCGGACGAGGGCAGTTGCCGCCAAGGCGGTGCCGCTGAACACGCTGCACAGGACGAACATATCAAGGAACCGCTGCACGGTCATCCGCCGCTTGACAGCATTTAACGTTTGGATAATAACGCCGGTGTCGGACATCGTTTATTTCTCCTCTTCTTTCTTATTTGAACCGGTTGGAAGTTCAAACCGTCATCCGCCCATTCTGCCGAAACGTTTGCAGGAAAAACTCTGCCCGTTCAAATTGTCCGGGTCGCTCTGATATTCGTCAAACGCTTCCTTCGCCAATTTGCCGCCCCACACCGTCGGATACGTTCCCGTAATACACGCCTGACACAGCGAATTCGTCGGCAAGCCGATAGCCCGCGGCACCGCATCAACCGGCAAATACCGCAGCGTATCCGCCCCCAAATCCGCTGCCATCCGTTTTTCCACTTCCGGCGTAACCGCCCATTCGTCCAGCGGCGCACCGTCCATATATTGCGGTACAAACAACTCGTTGTACGTTGACATATCAATCCCGTAAAAGCACGGAGCAATAATCGGCGGACACGCCGCCCGAACGTGAATCTCTTTCGCTCCGCCCAAGTTCCGAATCCGTTGCAGCAGAACCCGCATCGTCGTACTGCGGACAATCGAATCCTCTACGAGAAAAACCCGTTTGCCTTCCAGCACTTCCCGCAGCGGCGTGTATTTTGTCTCCGCTTTTTTCCACCGGTACTCACCGCCTTCGATGAACGTCCGCCCGCTGTACCGGTTGCGGATGAGCCCTTCCAGCGACGGTATCCCCAATTCGTAAGCCATTGCATCTGCCGCCGCCTTGCTCGTGTCAGGAACCGGAACAACAATCGTATTAAAGTCAATCGGTACATCGCCGCGCTGACGCTCCTGCCGGGCTAACTCAATGCCGGAATTCTTCCGGGCAAGATATACGCTCTTGCCGTTAATCGTACTGGCAACATTCGCAAAATAGACCCACTCAAAGAAACAGTGCGCCGTTCTCGTACTTTCCGCAAATTGTTCAAAACGGATGCCTTTTTCGTTCACCAAAATCACTTGTCCCGGCAGAACGGGTTTGATGCTTTCGGCTTTGAAACCAAGGTTAAACAGAGCGACGCTTTCGCTTGCGGCAGCAAACAGATTGCCCTCGACGGCATAGCACAGCGGTTTCATTCCCAGCGGGTCGCGGGCAACGAACATCTGACCGAGGGCGTTGAGAAAAACGATGCTGTACGAACCGTCGAACGTTTGGGCAAGCGACTGGCAAACGGAGAGTAAGTCGGGTTCTTCCTGCGGCGAAAGAGCGGAACAGATGAAGTGCATAAAGACCTCGGTGTCTGTTTCGCGTGCCAGATGGGTATTGCCGTCGTTGAGCAGCATTTCCCGAAGATTATCGTAATTTGTCAGTTGCCCGTTGAAAGCGAAAGAAAACCATTTATGTTTCTTGATATGATGCCGCTCAAACGGTTGAGCATAACTTCGGTCATCTTTACCGCAAGTGGCATACCGGACGTGTCCGATGGCAGCACGGCCGGCATATTCGTCCATTAGGGCAGTAAATTTATCCCGGCGGGAAAAGTGAAACACTTCAGAGACGCTGCCGACTTCTTTGTGCGTATCGATGAGTTGCTTGCGGAACGGCGAGTACGTTGTCATTCCGGCGGCAAGTTGTCCGCGGTTTTGCAAGTCCAACAGCATCCGGGGAACAAGCCGGCTGACTTCTTCGGGACCCGAATCGCCAAGAATGGACACAGTCAACGGCGACGGTTCGGAACCGGGAAGATGATAAATCGCAACGACACCGCACTCTTCGTGAAGTTCGCTCATCGGGGAGGGGTAGGAGTGAGAACATTCAGCCGAACGGCTGCACCGCCGGCTGCTACCCCCATTATACCGTAAAAAACGGATGGTTCAACCCCGAAAACACCGGCTAATTTTACCGCTGCGGCAATTTCGCCGGCTTCGTGCTAACTTCGCCCGCCAAGTTAATTTCAATGTTCTTATCGCCCTTCGGAGAAATTGTCAACTTAATATCTGATGTCGTAATGGCTCCGTACTTCGCCGGCAAATGCTCAATATACTGCCGGGTATCTTCGGCGACAAATTTTCCGTTGACCCGTCCGCGTTTGTACTCTCCCGTTACTTCCGTTTTTTTAACGGTAACGGTATATTCCCCCGGATAAATCCCGTCGCCCGGATTGAGCGTCATCAGCGAAAATTTACCGGAAGCGTCCGTTGTTGCCGTTCCCGGTCGGGCATCCCCTGACGGCGAAAACGTAATGTCCGCTCCGGCAACAACTTCACCGTTAAACTTCACAACGCCCTGCGCCGGAACGAGACCGGAAAGCCGACCGCTTTGCGAACAGCCGGCTAAAAGAACGATAAACAAAAAGGGAAAAAAACGGTGCATAAGAAGAATGGATAATGGATATTTTACGGTCTCTTGTTTTCGCCGCCGCTGATAGAACCGACAGCACCCCAAACGCCGAAGTTGGATTCTCCGCCGAGCGAGCCGTAAACCCAAGCACCGTCCAATGCCTGATAACCGATATTCGTATCACCGACCCAAGTCGGATACAGGTCCGTTCTTCCGCAATCAATCGTTTCACTGATGAAACTAACGGAACCGTCGCCCCACGCCGCATTGGCACCGCCCGGATGGTTGCTGTTTGCCGATGCAAGAACGCAGACGTTACCCGCATATTCTTCCGCACCATTTCCGCCGGGTAAACCGCACGACGGCGCATTCGGAGGAAGAACTGTTTGAAAAACAGTGTTGTGCAGCATATAGTACCACGGTTGCGTCCCGGAACCGTTATATGCGTTGTCGTCAATGTAATCCCCGCCGCTGCCCTTCTTTTGAAGACATTTGACCGGTTCATTATTGTACGAATCTAAATTGTAAATACCGCCTTTAATCCGGTTCACTTTTGTATCGCCCTTGCCCGGATTGGCACACCGTTCGCTAACCAAAACCGTATTGCTCAATCCGTCGGAAATAGCCGCAAATGACTTCTCCGAGGGCATTCCCCAGCGTGAACTGCCCGGAATCTGTTTCATTCCGAAAGCAGACCGTTCATTACCGGGCAGTCCGTAAAGTTTCAAAATCACATCCGCTTGGGAAAAACAGTAGTTCACCGCTGGTTCCGGTCCCGTGGTATGACCGTCCGGCGTGAAAGGATTATTTCCGCCGGAATCCGACGGACAAAGCATCGCAGCAATTTTACCTTTCCAACAGACGCGGTCGCACCCCGGTTCATTGGATTCACTCCACGCCGCAGGATACCCCGGCGCATAGACATCGAATCCGGTGATTTGCGAATACCGGGCTGTTTCCTCAAAGAACGACAGCAGTTGAACATACACAGTCCGGTTCAGGTTCGGACCGCTGCCGTCGCCGGGCAGAAACTGATAAGTGTCGTGATGATTGTGAATCGACAGCCCCAGTTGTTTCAGGTTGTTCGTACATTGCATCCGCCGGGCGGCTTCGCGGGCTGCCTGTACCGCAGGCAAGAGCAAGGCAATCAGAACGCCGATGATGGCGATGACAACGAGAAGTTCAACGAGCGTGAAACCGCGTTTTACCCCCTCCGCGCAATTTTCGTGCCAATCAAAATAATTTTTCAACATTTCAGGTCTCTTTTCTTTCTCCGGCGATAAATCGCCCGGCTAAACGAGTATGCCGCCGCAGGCGGCTGAAACGAACAACATCTGCACTGTACTCTCAAAAAAACAAAAAAGTCAACACCTCCCCCGAAAATTAAAATTGCCGATTCCAATTTTATTTTTCTTCAATTTTCACTTCCGCAGTACCGCTGTTATCCTCCAACTCCGACGGAAAATCGTTAATACGAAAATACAACATTCCGCTGACCTCCGCCTTCCATTCCGTACCTGTACCAATCACTTTCGGAAACGCAAAACCGATACCCGGCGTTTCCGGTTTCACTAAAAAGCGTTCGTTAATGTCCGGTATTTGTGCCGCTGACAGTGTACCAATCGGCAAACCGTGATGATACCGAATCGTTATGCCGTTCGGTTCCGACATCCACGGCGACGGCTTGTTGCCGAGTTGAAACCGTCCCGATGCCGTGATACGGTACGTTTTGCCGCGTTCCAATGCAATACCGCTGCTCTGCCAGCCGCGGGCGGCTAAAACAGAAACAGTTGCCCGTTGTTCAGCAGTGGTTGACCGATATACAACGGCGGTACGTTCAAAATCATAACCGTATTCAACGTTCCTGACAAAGTCCGCCCATTCGTTTTCTAACCGGTTTACGATTTGCGTTTCGTTCAATTCTTCTTTTTTCTTTTTTGATTCTTCGGCAACAAGTGTCAGGAACCGGTTCGCCGCTTCATCCGCTTTGCCGTTCAGGTACCGTGCCGTTTTCCGGTACGCATTAGCGTATAAAGGATGATGCACACAGAACGCGGCAAACGCCCAACTCCAACTGTACGCTTCGTTTTCGTTATAATTCTCTGCGGCTAAATGAAAGACATCGTCCAGCGTTTTACCGTTATGATTGCGGAAATCATTTTGCAGAATGTCGATTCGTCCCCAGCGGAGCAACTCTTTGCGGTCTTTCGGAAAATAACCGAGTTCCAGTTTGCCGTTGTTCCATTGGTGCGTGCCGAGGAATTCGGCAGTGCCTTCGCGGTACCACGGCGGACCCCAACCGCCGAACGCATACTCCATAAACAGATGCACGCCCTCGTGAATGAACAGATGCCGCTGATAATACGGACTGTCCTGTTTGCGGAGCCAGAACCGTTGCCGAAGGGCATAGCCGTTGCGCAGTTTCGGAACTTGCCGCAGCGCGCCGCTGCTGTCAAACTTTTTTTCATCGTCAATCAGATAACCCGTTGCGGTGAACGTTTCATAATTCTTCGGATTTAAGTTGAAGAAGTTACAAAGTGCCGGTATCATTGCGTCGAAGACATCCGGCAGTTCGTCAACTTCCTGCGATGCCGGCAAGTCCGTGTAGAGGACAAGGTGTTTGCTTTGCACTTTGCGCATGCCGTCATCGGCAAGAGCGGAACGAACGGAACACGCAGCACACAAGAACAGCATTATATTGAAAAATAATGCACTTCTTGCGTGCGTAAAGCGAAGTTTGACAACATTCATTGTACGAATGGGAAACACCGTTTCCCGCCGAAATTTATTCAATCGGACGAATCGTTGTTTTGAACAACGCTTTATCTGCTTCGATTTTCTGTTCATTGCCGAACACGCAGATATTGCCCTGTTTCAGTCCTTCGCGGAACAGCGGAGCAAACTTGCGCAAGTCCTCGACCGTTGTTGACAGCACTTCGTTCCGTTCCCGCTGAATGTCTTCCTGCGTTAAACCGGACATCTGCATTGCCGCTGTTTGTCCGCCTTTGCCTGCCGGCGTTTGCGGCTTGTCCAGTGAGCCAATCGTCGAAATGACCGCCTTCTCCAAGTCGTCTTCGCTCATCTGCAAGTTTTCAAGGTAATCGGCAACGCCGTCGAAAAGGTCAACCGTCCGTTTCAAATGCGGGTCGCGGTACGACCAAAGCGTGAACGAACCGTTGCGGGACATTGACACACCGCCGCCGTAAGCACCGCCTTGAACCCGGATGTTGTTCCAAAGGTAGCCCGTCCGCAGAATGTTCGTCAAAACCAGCATTTTTCCGCTGTACTCGAAACCCGCTTGGCGGAAATCGCCCGCTTTCACAACGTATTGAACCTTCGACGGAATCACGACCGCCTCGTTTAACCGGGCAAGAGCGGGGGATGTTCCGTTTCCGGCGGTTGACATCGCCGGCTCTTGTTTGAACTTCGCCTCAAACTTTTCAATCACCGGTTTGACTTTCGCAAAATCGTCCTTCGGCAGCGTGATGTAAATTTCACCGTTCTTCTGTGTGAATAACTCCGCCGCATACTTTTTCAACGCCGCTGCAAATTCGTCTTTCTTATTGTCCCAATTCTTTTCCAAATCGGTCAGAAAGCAGTAATACTCGATGCCGTCCGTCTGTTCAGAGTACCGGCTTACTCCCGAAAAGTACGACTTCGCTCTGCGCTGCGCAAAGTTATGTCCCGCCGCCATCATACTTTGCTGCATTCCGACGCGGTGTTCCTGCAAGATTTCTTTCAACCGGTCTTTATCGTCAAACTTCGTCTGCGTCAAAACCTCGTAGAGCAGTTCCAAGCCCTTTTCCAACTTCGGCAGCGTTGTCTTGACCGACCCGCCGATACGGAGCGTGAACATTTCCGGCTTCTTCGCCAGCGGTGTAACCGACAAGCCCGTTCCGATACCGCCGGTGTGCAGGTCAATTTCCGTATTCAAATCGGAATACGAGTAATGTTCCGTATCAAGCCGTCCGAGAACATCGGAAAGGAACGATAATATCTCCGGTTGGTGCTTCCACGGTTCCAGTTGGAACTGTACGCCGAAATACACGATGCCGTTTGTATCGACATCGGTGTTGACGATTTTTATCTTCGTTGATTCGTCCTTTTGGAACGGAATCTCTTCTGCTTCCTTATCGACATCAGAAATGTCCAGCGTTGGAATCTTTGCAATGTCTTCCGGCTTGTCCGGTTCGGACTGCCGTTTTAACAACGCTTGCTGTTCCTTCTTGATGTTTTCGAGTTGTTCCGGCGATAAGGATTTTTTGATTGCCGCCAACTTCTCCGCCAGTTCCGCGGCGTGTTCTTTTTCCAAACCGGGTTTCGGCACCAGCATCACAAAGCCCCGCGACGTGTTATCCAGCAGATACTTCCGTATCAACTTTTCAAAGTAGTTGTTCGGCACTTCTTTGCGGATATTTTCCAAAATCCCCTCGAAGCGGAGGTTCCGCAGCGGGTCGCCGCCGTAAATCCAACTCTCCGTAATCCACATATCCAGCGCCAAGCCCTTCGGAAAACCGCCGACTTGAAATTCCCGAAGAGAGAATTCATTTCGGTTAATTGCCCCTTCAATGATTCTCCGGTCAATCCCGTTCTTCACCAAGTCCGTCAGCGTCTTATTCAGAACATCCAAAAACTGTTGTTTCTTTTCCGGTTCGGAATTCTGAACGACAATCGAAAAGCACGGCTGCAAAATTGAACTGTCGAACGACGCATCGACATCCAAGCCGATACCCGCATCGAGTAAAGCCCGCTTCAACGGACCCGCTTCGCTGTCGATGAGAATGTACGTTAAAAAGTCCATTCCGTAGGCACGTTCGGCATCGTCCAAGTCCGCCGGTAAGAGGTAATTCATCGACAGGAATGTTTTTTCCTTCGTCGATTCGCCTTCGTCAACGCTGTACTCGGCGGTGATGTCCTTCGGTGCCGCGAACACGGACTGCGGCTTCACGGCGGCGTTCACTTCGATTTTGTTAAACTTATTCAGGTATTCCTTGTCGAGAAATTCGAGGTGCTTTTCAATATCGCCGTTTCCGTAGAGGTAGAGCAGTGAATTACTCGGATGATAAAATTTTTCGTGGAACTTCACGAACGTCTCCTGCGTCAAGTTCGGAATGTCGTCAGGATTTCCGCCGCTGTCGTTGGCATAAGTGGCATCGGGATACAGCGATTTTTGAATCGTCCGGTACAGAACGCTTTGCGGCGATGAATACACTCCCTTCATTTCATTATAGACAATACCGTTGTACGTCAAGTTGCCGGTCTTTTCATCGACTTCGTAATGCCAGCCCTCCTGCATTAGGATTTCCGGTATCTTGCGGACGTTCGGAAAGAACACCGCATCAAGATACACGTTCATCAAGTTATAAAAATCCTTGTCGTTTGTGCTGGCAACGGGATACATTGTCCGGTCGTCGGCGGTGAATGCATTGAGAAACGTTTGCAGCGAACTTTTCAGCAGGTCAACGAACGGTTCCTTAACGGGGTACTTATCACTGCCGCACAGGGCGGAGTGTTCCATAATATGGGCGATGCCGGTGCTGTCGGTCGGCGGCGTGCGGAACGATATACAGAAAACCTTGTTGTCGTCGTCGTTGGAAATGTACAGCAACGGTGCGCCGGACCTTTCGTGTTGAAACAGCCGGGCGGTGAGTTTCAGTTCGTTAACGTCTTTTGTCCAGACCAGTTTGAAGCCGTGAGTCATTGAGCCGGGGTTTTGGGTGAAGGGAGAGGGGGAGCCGCCGACTGTATCGGCAGTCAAAGCGAACGTTGCGGCAAAAAGTGCCGAAAGGGTGATGAGCGTTTTCATTGTCGAGTCCGTTCAGGAAAGATGGGAAACATAAGGCGGTCATTCTACACCGGCAGCAAATGAAACGCAATAGTTAGCCGAAGGGGGACTTGCTCTCTTGCTTTCTCCGCTGCAAAATGTTGACTTTTGATAGAATGTTCTTAATTTTCTGTGATTTTTTATCGGCACCAAAGCCCTGTGCGTTGTCCTTTATTCCCTTGCCAAAGCATCTTACGGTATGCTCGGCAAGGTTTTCGACCCCGCGACCGCTCACTGATTTACCGCTGCCCTGATGCCCTGAAAAACAATACCGCGTGAAGCCGGTCTCAACACGCCGGAGCCGGAGATTTCAGAAGATATTCAGGAAATCGAGTTTGATGAGATGTGGCATTTTGTAAAAAAAGATAACAAACTTTGGGTCATCAAATCGTTTGACCATCGCAGCCGGCGAACTGTCGGATGGACTCTCGGCGGTCGTGATACCGCAACGTTCCGACGGTTGTATAACAAAGTGAAACACCTGAAAGATACGGTGTTTTACACGGCTGACGAAGGTCGTGTCAAAGAGTAAAACAACGGTCGATTTGACGTTACGCCTATGGAACGCTTTGACAATACCAGACGTTTTTAAGCAGTATCAGCAAAAATCGATTGCTATCTTTAGGTGAAAACTACCATTTTTTTAATTATAGTGTGCACTCTATTTTGAAACCACAACCCGCAAATCGAAAATACCGCCAGCGGTGTTTTCACGCTTCGCTTGCAGTTTCACGGTAATCGCCGTTTTGCCCTTTGTCAATTCTTCCGGTATCGGAATGGGGTCGTGTTCTAAAATCATTGAATTAGCCAATGGCATCCAAAAAACCAGACGTTGATAATTAAACCGACGACGATTTTGTGCATCTGTTCTGTTTTGGAAAATCGAATCCCCTTGCGAACCAATCGGCTGCACCACGTCCGCAACGACAAATGCTTCCGCTCTATCTTTTGCGTGTTCTTTTTCGTAACGACCAATACGTCCGAATCAATTCTTTCGTAATACGCATAGTTGCCGTCCGTATAAACATTGCCAATATTCAACGGCGAAAGCAACTTCAACAACTCGTCAAGATGACCGTGTTCCCG
>JAISJZ010000378.1 GCA_031261125.1 Planctomycetaceae bacterium
GTTTCGATGGCAAGTGCGATTTTCTGGGGGCTGGCGGCACTGGCACAGAATAACATTGATAAATATGCGATTGAATATCTTCTTGTCCAGCAACAACACGTTACTGTATTGGCGGCGGTGTTGACCATCGGCATCGGTATCGGCGCGGTTCTCTGCGGCTGGTTGTCCGGGAAACGTATCGAAATGGGACTCGTGCCGATTGGAGCGTTCGGGATGGGTATCTTCATTTTCATTCTCGGTTTTACGCCGGCACACGCCGCAAACATTGCCAAGGGTTTTGGTACGCCGCTCGACACGCCGTATCTGTTTGCCGCGGCAATGATGCTGATGACAGGTCTCGCTGCCGGTTTGTACGATATTCCGTTAGCATCATACATTCAGGAAAAATCGCCGCCGAAAGAGCGCGGACGAATGATTGCGGCATATAATTTTTGTACGTTCTCGGCAATGCTGTTGTTCCTCATACTGGGGTTTGCCGGTGCGTTTGTCTTCAATCGGGTTCACGAACATCCGTCGCTGATGATTTGGATAGCGACGGGAAGTTTCACGGTTGCTGTCGGTGCGGTACTGGCATATTGGTTTGACGGACCTGTACTGATTCTCACTCTGCGGACGCTGCTGCACCTCGTTTATCGTCCGAAGTTTATCGGCACCGAAAACATTCCCGAATCGGGTCCCGCTATTCTCGTATCCAATCACGTTTCACTCCTCGACGGAATGTTGCTGTACATCGCTTGTTCCCGGAACGTCCGGTTCTTGGCGTATGAAAAGACCGTCCCGAAGATGTTTGAACCGTGCGCCAGAGAATCCGGTCTGATTAAGATTTTACCGGGCAATCCGAAGAACATTATTGCCGGTTTGCGCAAGGCAAAAGAAGCATTAGCAAACGGAGAAATCGTCGGCATTTTCGCCGAAGGCGGCATTACCCGGAACGGTCAGATGAAGGCGTTTGAACCGGGATTTATGGCACTGTTGAAAGGCGGTACAAGTGCCGCCGCTAATATACCGATAATTCCCGTTCATATCGGCGGATTGTTCGGGTCAATGTTTTCGTACAAGTACGGCGACCGGAAGCACAACGGAGCGAACATTGTTTTGAAACCCCGGCACTTGGAAAACGATGTCATCGTTTCGTTCGGCAAACCAATGTACAACGTAACATATCCGCAGCAAGTACAGCGGGCGGTGCAGGAATTAGGCGTTGACACTTATCGGGAACATAATAAAAAGGAACTGCCGGTGCCGGCGCAGACGCTCATCAAAACGTGCCGGAAACGGGGACGTAAATTGATGTTTACCGATTCCGGCGGTACAACGTTAAACGGTTATAAATTTTTGACGGCGGTTCTGATTGCCCGAAAACTTCTGCGGCGGTATGTTTTGGATTCCCGTGAAAACGAACCGAACGTCGGTATTCTTGCGCCGATGTCCGTCGGCGGCTGTATCCTGAACGGGGCATTGCTGCTTGACCGGCGTGTGCCGGTCGATTTGAACTTCACGTTCGGTGCCGACGGTATGAATCACTGCCTTAAAGAAGCAGGTATCAAACACGTCTTGACCAGCAGGAAACTCATTGAGCGGTTCCCTAACCTGAAACTCGAAGCCGAAGTGATTTGTGCCGAGGACTTGTTGAGCAAAGTGTCGCTTTGGACGAAAATTGACACGCTGCTTGACGTGATTGTGTTCCCGAACTGCTGGCACGAATGGCTGCTTGGCTTGCGGGGCAAAGAGTTGCACGAAGAGTTAAACACGATTATTTATACGTCCGGTTCGACGGGCAAACCGAAGGGTGTGATGCTCACGAACAATAATTTGGCGGAAGTCGGACGTTCAACCGTGGCGGCAATGCGGCTGGACGAGAACGAATTGGTTCTCGGTTTCCTGCCGTTTTTCCACGCGTTCGGTTTGATGGGCAATTTCTGGCTTCCGTTGTTCTGCGGCGGGGCAGCGGTGTTTCATTTCAATCCGCTGGAACCGAAAAAGGTCGGCGAACTGGCGCGCAAGTATCCGGTAACGTTCATTGCGTCCACGCCGACATTTCTGCGCAACTTTTGGCGGAAGTGTCCGAAAGAGGATTTCCAGAACGTTGCGATGATAATGTGCGGTGCCGAAAAACTGCCGGTTGATTTAATGAACGCTTGGCAGGAAAAATACGGTCATCGTCCGAGTGAAGGTTTCGGGGCGACGGAACTGTCGCCGCTGCCGGCGGTCAACCTGACGGACGAACGGGCAACGGACGATTTTCATATCTACCGCAAAGACGGTTCCATTGGTCGGGCGGCGTACAATATCGCAGTGAAAATCGTCGATTTAGATACCGGTGCGGACTTGCCGCCGAACGAGGTCGGAATGATGGTCGTTAAAGGTCCGATTGTGATGAAGGGCTATTACAAGCAGCCGGAATTGACGGCGGAAGTGATTAAGGACAACTGGTACATTACCGGCGATGTCGGTAAAATGGACGAGGACGGTTTCATTTGGATTACCGGTCGGCAGACGCGCATCAGCAAAATCGGCGGCGAAATGGTGCCGCATATTTTGATTGAAGAAGAAATTTTGAAAATTGTCGCTAACGAGCGGGATTCTGCGAATGCCGCTTTGACCGAAAAAGCCGGAAGTACCGTTTCCGGCTTGGACATTGCTGTAACCGCTTTGCCGCATCCGACGAAGGGAGAACGGATTGTCGTACTGTACAAGGACCTGCCGGTCAGTCCGCAGGACATTGTCGCCAAGATGATGGACAAGGGGCTGCCGAATATATGGATACCGCACGCCGCCGATTTTCACGAAGTTGAGGCGATACCGGTACTCGGCACCGGCAAACTGGATTTAGCGGGATTGAAACGCTTAGCGCAAGCATTCGTTTAGCCGCCGGTTTCAACCGGTGTTGCTGTTCCGCAAGAAAATTTTTTTACCCGTTTGACATTATTCTGCCGTTTATGATATAATTGTCGTGTATGGTGGTCTCACCTTTTAACATATCGTTGTCCGCGGCGGAACCAATCAATGAGAAACACATTGCGAAACCAAAAAA
Source organism: Planctomycetaceae bacterium (assembly GCA_031261125.1). Lineage (GTDB taxonomy): Bacteria > Planctomycetota > Planctomycetia > Pirellulales > Thermoguttaceae > WRKP01. The sequence continues at coordinate 3,035 of JAISJZ010000378.1, forward strand.
TCCAGTTGGAAACCGGTGAAAAACATCGGCAACGGACGGTTAAAGCCGTTGCTGCCAAAGCAAAAACAGAAGAATTGCCGGAAATGACGGAAGAAGAAATCGTTGCTTTGTGTAAAGCGGTACGGAGAAGATTGCACTTAACCCGTCCTGAACTTTATGCCAAAAAATAGCCCCCCGTTCTCCGGCTCGATGAGTTGGAAAAGATTTTAACCGTTTAACTTTTTTGACGGGTTAAAACCCGCCGTTAAAACAATGACAAACAATACTTCCGCACGCAAAACCGCCCGTTCGCTCCATCTCGAGTCCCTCGAAAACCGTGAGATGCTGTCCGTTACCCCGCTCGGTGTTGACAGCATTTACGGGGTTTCCGCCGCCGCTGCCCAAGCCCCGCAGATTCAAGAGGCACCGCCCGTTGCTCCCGCCGGACTTGCGGTAACAGCATCCCTCTTTTCGGCAACTCTCACTTGGACGGCACCGGCGGAAGGCATTCTGACCGGCTACACGCTCGAATACAAGAAGGAAACTGCCGCCGAGACCGAATGGACGGCCGCCGCATCTCCCGCCGTAGAGAGTACGTCTGCATCTATCACCGGTCTTTCTGCCGGTACAAGTTATCAGTTCCGGTTGAGGTACACCGTCGAAGCCGAAATCGAAGAAGATACGCAGTCCGGCTGGACGACCGTAACGGCAACGACGCTTTCCGCACCGGAAAAACCGGATAACTTCCGCAGTATCGAAAACACCGTGAATACCGTTACGCTTGCGTGGAAAGGTATGACAGGTATTGACGGGTACGTTTTGCAGTACCAAAAACAAGGGGATACGGCGTGGACGGAGGTGCAGGACCCCGTCTCCACAGCAACACAAGCAACCGTGTCCGGCAGCGGTTTGGACGGGCTGCCGCTGCTGTCCGATACAACGTACAATTTCCGTCTTGCGGCGTACAGGCAAGATACGCTGACAAAGGAAAACGCTTTTTCGGACTGGGCGTTAGTCAGTGCCAAAACCGCCGTCTATACGGTCAATACGGACACATTGGTTTTGAGTGAAACGTTCAAACTGCACTCCTACACCGGCACCGATGCCGCCGGTAAGAACCCCGGAGATGCCGGCTATGCCCTGCCGCAAATTTACCTTGACTTTACCGGTCATTCGATTCCCAACGGTACCGGCGGATGGCGGAACGTTTGGAACTCGTCCGATATCCGAACCCCTGTTTGGTCGCTTGACGATTCGTCGCAATTTTCCAACACGGAATTAGCAACCATTCAGTACGTCTG
>JAISJZ010000387.1 GCA_031261125.1 Planctomycetaceae bacterium
ACGTTCTCCTTGTATTTGGCAATCTGCGCCTTGAAAACAATAAAGTTTGTGCAGACCTAATATCGGCGGACATTGTTGTCAAGGGAACGGAAACGCCCGTTGTCCATCTGTATCCTGAAACGAAACCGGCGGGCTATAGTGGACCAGATCCGATAGATCCAGTCGACCCGGCTCCGTCAGTGAACCCCAAAGTTCAACAGATTAAAAAAATTGTGGACGGATTTTTGGCAATGCCGAACGTACCGGTGGCGGTTAATGGGGCATTAATGAGGTTTCAGCGCGATATTCTGCCGCAAATTGACAAAGGGGCGGCTGGCAATCAACTTCAGGTTGTTCCCGCTTTTCTCTTTCAGGGTGTACGACAGCAGCCGTAAGAACCTTTAAACATTGATGAGTTTTTCAAATTACCAAAAAACGAGCAGTTTGATACAATTTGCAGGTTGGTGTACGGAAGTGGAAACATGGGTAATCCTCACAAGAATGATAAGGATACAATTGGCGCGTGCAAAGCGTTCAGTTTGAGAATTGTGAAGGAAGAAAGAGAAAAGCAACCGCCTGCTGCGCCCGAAAAAGATGGGAAGTAAAACTTTCCGCTCGTTACATTTCCGGCTCTTTTTGTAGATTTTATCCATTATGCGCCAAGTGAAGCACTTCACTTCCGTCACCTGTTGCGTATTTTTTCTTTTTTTATAAAATGCGAGGTTAATAGAGGTTGGCGGACGGGGTGATTCTAAAAATCTTCAATAAAAAAGAGTTTTTAGGAGTACCCGGACAGTAAGGATAGTTGATGAATTACGATGCTTTGATGCTCGGTTACCGGTTCGGCAGCGAAACGGTATTTGCCGAGCCGCCGCAGACGCATACCGGCAGCACCGGCAGTACGTTGAGTGCCGCCGCCGGTCAATCGCTGGAATTTCGTGAACACCGGGATTATCAGCCCGGCGATGATTTGCGGCAAATTGATTGGAATGCCTACGCCCGCTCTGACCGGCTGACTGTCAAACGGTACCGCGACGAAATTCATCCGCACGTTGATTTACTGCTGGACGTTTCCAAGTCAATGGATTTGCACGGAACGAAAAAGAGTGAAGCAACTTATGCTCTTGCCGGTTTCTTTGCCGCAGCGGCAGCGGAGTCGCATTTTTCATTCAAAACTTTTATTACCGCCGACGGCTGTCAGCCGCTTGAACGTTCTCATCTTTTACCAACGGATTGGCAAAATTTTGATTTGAACGCCGTTGTTTCACCGGCGGAGGCATTGAATCAACTGCCGCCGAATTGGAAACCGCGAAGCATCCGAATTGTTGTGAGCGATTTTCTCTTTTTAAGCAAACCGGAAACCGTTGCTGCCGCTGTTGCGAATGAATCCGCGGAAACAATTCTGGTACAACTGTTAGCACAGGATGATACCGACCCGCCGGAGCGGGGCAACGTCCGTTTGACGGACTGCGAAAGCGGTGAAAAGTTGGAGTTGTATCTTGACCCGCTCACAAAAGAGCGGTATAAAAGAAACCTGACGAAACATCAGGAAAATTACCATATTGCGGCAAGAAAATACGGGGCGGTCTTTTGTACCGTCATTGCGGAACAGTTTCTTGAAACGGAACGGTTAGACGAATTGTTTCACCGCGGTATTTTACGTTATGGGAGTTTCTGAAAACTCCTCAACAAAAAAAAGAAAAACAAAGAAAAATCTCTCTTTTTTTATCTTTTTTGAGTAAGAAATAGTTTTTAGAAGTACCCTTATATCAATGCTTGACGGTTTTTGGATACGGAATTACAGAACGTTGAAACAGGTCGGTATCGGTGCCTGCTTTCCGCAGTTCTCCTACATTGACGACTGGGCTGCCGTCCTGCCGTATGAACTCGGTGCCGCTACACTGTTTGCCGGAGCAAACGGAACCGGCAAAAGTACCGTTGCCGATGCGTTTTCCTTCGTCTCCGACTGTTTTTATCACGGAGTTGATTTTGCTTGTCAAAAACGCGGCGGATACAGTGCCGTCTATACGCACGGCAGTACCGGCGCAATGTCGTTCGGCTTCCTTTATCAGTATGAAGACGAAAGCGACCCTGTAACCTACGCGGTGAGTATCGCTTGTACCGCCGAAAAAATCCCGTACATTGAGTCCGAGTTGTTAGCATACCGCCGCGGTAAAGAATCCGTACCGGTGTTTTTTCTGCAAAACGGCATTAAAACCATCCGCTACCTTGCGCCGGACGAACGCATTACAAACGCTGAATTAACGAAAATCGAATTTACGGACTTCAAACATCTCGGTTTGCAGGCGTTGGAATCCCATCCGAAGTATCCGGTTCTCGCCGCCGTGCGGAAGTTGTTCAACGATTGGGTGCCGTGCGACTTCACTCCTGACCCCGCCCGCGGCTTGGATGTGTCGCTGCCCCGAAAACACGAATCACAACGGGGAACGAATCTGTCCGGTTTGGTCAAGTACCTCGTGAACCGTTACGGCAGTTCCCTAAACGGACTATTGGAACGAATTACCAATTCTTTACCGGACGTTAACGAAATTATCCTTGACGTTTCGCAGTCGGAACGCCCGCGTTTGTCATTCAAAATGTACGGACAGGAAACGCTGATTCCGATAACGCTGATGTCGGCGGCGGATATTCGGCTCTTTACTTACTGTCTTTTGCTTGAAGAAGACGAACCGGCACCGCTCGTGTTTCTCGAAGAGCCGGCAAACGGTCTCGACCGTTTGCACAAATACGCGATGTTCCAACAAATCGGCAGAGTAATGGACTTTCCCAAGAATAGGCAGATGTTCGCAACGGTACATCAGTTGGACGTTATTGATGCCGTTCATCCGTCGAATGTTTGGCTTTTTGAGAAAGACGAAAACGGTCATACTTCCGTTGAGCGGGCGAGTGATTCGATGCCCTCATCGGAACACGGCGGCGAGGCACTATCGCCGCATTGGTTCAGCGACCGGTACAATCCGCACGGTTAAATGCTCTTGACCTTTGGGAACGGGAACGTTATGTTCCGGTATGAAAGCAGCAGATAACCGGCGGACGGTGTTCCCCTTACAAACACTCAGCGTGTGTCTTGCGCTGGTGCTGCTGTTCGCCGGCGCGTGCAATCTGTTTCATAAAACAGAAATACCGCCGTCATCGAAACCGCTGCTCCATCAAACGGAACGTCCGGCAGATTCCGCCGGTCTGGAAGTGTTCGTGATTCACGGTACTGCGCAACAGCAGGAACTGATTCGGCAACTTTGGAAAGAAACAGACGAACAACGGATTGAACCGGCGTTGCGCCGCCGGTTAATGGACAACGGGTTCCGTATCGGATTTCTCGGCGATGTTTTGCCGCTGCCGTTATCGCAACTGATTAACGTTGTCGGACGAAATCCTGACAAACCGGCAAACGGCGAACCGCAGAAACAGTTCGGCGATTTGGAAGAAGTGTCGATTACCGACCTTCCGCGGCAGCCGCAAGCGACCCGGCAGTACCGCAATTTGATGCCGAATATGCAGGCGCACCTGAAATTGTTTGACGAACCGCTGCCGGAATTCAGTTTTCTCGAATGGGAACAGAACTGTTTGTCCGGCAAAACGTATTGTGATGCTTTCGGTTTGATTTGTTTGAGTTGTGCCGTTGAAAAAGGCGGCACTGTCCGGTTGACGATGATGCCGGAATTAGAGTACGGCGTACCGGAACAGAAAACCGTGATTCGGCAGGGAATCTATATGGTCGAAAACGGCAAACCCCGCCGGAAATTTCCGCATTTAGCCGTTGTTCAAACGATGTTGCCCGGTCAATGGCTCATCATCGGTCCCGTTTCGGAGTATAACACGGGTGCCGGTCAGGCGTTTTTTTTCCGCGGCAGCGAAAATTCCAACCAGCGTCTTTTGGCGGTGCGGATTATGAATGTCAAACAGGGTACTGCGGCAGCGGAAGGCACGATGCAGGTACCGGTGGTCAAGACGGCATTGCTGCCGATTCCGTAACGGCAATTGGGTACCAAATGGACGAAGAAATCGGGCGGTTATAAAAACTCCTGTCCTCTTTCTCACGTTACTTCCCAGTTTCCGTTTTTTTTTTATTTTTTTCAAAAAAATCTTCTCCCCCCTGTTGACAACGGTTGCCGTTCCGGCGATAATGCCGTCTAGTGTTATCAACGGCTGAACTAATGATTGACCGACTGATGCGATTAACATTTTCGCTCTCGTTCTTGACAAATGTTAAACTGGGGGGGGGGGGCAAACTGCGCAACGTTCAAAAAGCGTAAATTCTGCCGCTTCCGTCTTCTTGTACGCATCGGGTTCTTTCGCTGACGCACTTTCCCGCTCGTTAAGTGTTTTCCTTTTCTGTTTGTTTTCCTCCTCCCCTTTTTGCGGATGAAAATCCGCCGTTAAACCGATGACTACTTCCAACACAACCGCCCGTAAGAACAACGCCCGCTCGCTCCGTATCGAAAACCTCGAAAATCGCGAAATGCTCTCCGTCAACCCATTCACTCCGCCGCTTGCGGCGGAGTCCCCGGTTGAACAAATCGCCGTGCCGGAAATCCAAGCCGCCGAAACGCTAACGGCACTTAAAAACGTAACGCTTACCATCAACGCCGCAAACGTTGGCAGTTACGATTTCAGTAAAGTTGTGTCGGTCACCAATTCAACAATCACGGTGCAGGGCGTTACGTTGGACTTCTCTAATTGTACGGAATTGGTAAACACCAATTTAACGGCAAGTGGCGGTGGAGTTATGAGGTTCCCCAAGTTGTTGGTATACCAAACGACAACAAATAGTTG
>JAISJZ010000023.1 GCA_031261125.1 Planctomycetaceae bacterium
GGTTTGTTCGAGAAACATTTCGAGAGCGGAACGTCCCAACAACGTTTCGTCGTCGTCACCGGAAAAATTAGCATCGAATTCCCTCGCAACAGACAGCAATTCATCAATGTTTGCCAACCGCTGCGCGTCTTCTTCGCTGCCGGCATCAGATTCGTACTGCTGCCGGTAGCCGCTTTCGGTGATTGCCATACTCATCAGCGATTCAATGGAAAGTTCCTGTGCCGATGCTTCGTCAATTTTCTCAATGATTTTTACGAAGTTGCCGATTGCCGCTTTCGTTCTTTTCGCAATACCGGCAAAATCGCTGATGTTTCGGGCAATTTCCAACGTCGAAATGCCGCGGTACACCGCCCCGCCGTTTAATTTTGTCAACGTCGTCGCCCCGATGCCCCGCGGCGGCTCGTTGATAATCCTTGCTAACGACACATTATCGTTCGGATTGTACGCCAGCCGCAGATACGCCAGAACATCTTTCACTTCCTTGCGGTTGTAAAACTCCAAACCGCGGATTAACTGAAACGGAACGAGACGCTGCCGCAAAGCGTGTTCCAAATTCCGGGATAAGGCGTTCATTCGGTAAAAAATAGCGTATTCCGACGGCTTTCGTTTACTGTTTTTTATTTCAGCGGCAATTTCAGCGGCAATGCTTTCCGCTTCCTCGTGCTGGTCGGCACATTGCGTCAGCCGCACCGGTTTACCGTCGGGGTTGTCCGTGTAAAGTTCCTTGTGTTTGCGGCGGGTGTTATGTTTGATGAGTGCATCGGCAACGGCTAAAATCTGCGGCGTACTGCGGTAATTTTGTTCCAAACGGATAATTTTCGCATCGGTGTAATCCTTCTCGAAGTTCAGAATGTTGCCGATGTCTGCTCCGCGCCAGCCGTAAATCGACTGGTCGGGGTCGCCCGTTACCGCTAAGTTACGGTGGTCGAGACATAACGCCTTCGCAATGAAATACTGTACCGTGTTCGTATCCTGATACTCATCAACGAGGACATACCGGAACCGGTTGTCGAGTATTTTGCGGATTTCAGGATTGTCTTTGAGCAAAACGGCAACGTGCAGAAGTAAATCATCGAAATCGACGGCATTAGCCCGTTTGAGTTCTTTCTGATACAGCGGATAGTATTCCTCGACCACTTTGCCGAGCGGACTGCGGTAATTGCCAACGTAGTCCTCCGGCAGAATAAGTTGATTTTTTGCCGATGAAACAGCCCACTGAATTTTCTGCGGATTGACACCGTTCGGCAAGTTCTTACCCTTCGTGATGCTTTTCAGAACAGCAAGCGATTCGTCGGTATCATAAATGGAGAAATTGTCCTGCAAACCGACGGCATCAATGTACCGGCGCAAAAGGTACGCACAGAATTTGTGGAACGTCCCCATCCAAACACGTTTTCCCGGTGCGAGTGCTTCCACCCGTTTTTTCATTTCGTCCGCCGCCTTGTTCGTGAATGTCAGGGCAACGATTTGGGACGGATACACCCCTTGGTGCAACAGGGCAGCGATGCGGTGTGTAACAACGCGGGTCTTGCCGGAGCCGGGACCGGCAAGGACGAGGAGCGGACCGTCTTTGTGGCAAACGGCTTCACGCTGGGCGGGATTGAGACCGGTTAAAAGCGATTCTGGGATTCGGTGCATAAGTTGATTATATCTGAAAAAACCGCCGGAGTTTAGCCGGATTTTGCTGAAATCTTTCTCTTTAATAAAAAAAATCAAAAATTTTCAAAATTTTTTGATTTTTTGCTTGCAATTCTGAAAAACCGTGATACACTGGCAGGAAATCGGTGGGGAATTGACCCATTTTTGATTGTATATCAAATTTTTCGTGGGAAATTAGCCCATTTTTGAAAACGGCGTTTGTGTCCGATAAATTGCAGCCCATTTTAGGCGAGTACAACCGGAAACTGGATGGTAAGTACCGGCTGACTCTTCCCAGCGAGTTTGACGAACAGTTCAAACCCGAACAGGGGAAGTGCGTTATCGCCAAAGAACGTCCCGGCTGTTTGTCGCTTTGGGATGCCGACCTTTGGAAGAATAAAATAAACAAACGCTTCGATTTGATTTTGGCAAAACTTGATGTCGGCGACTTGGAACACAAGACCGCTGATTTGCAGCGGCTCGGTCGGCTGCTTTCGACCCGGCATAAGGAAATTAAACTGGCGGAACGGGCAAGAGTGCTGCTGCCGGAAGGATTCAGAGAGTTTCTCGGTATCGAACCGGGACAGGAAGTAATGGTTGTCGGTGCCATCCGCTGTATCGAACTTTGGCAGCCGAAGAAATGGTTTGAATACGTCGAAGAAAATATCCCCGAATTCGGCGGATTGTTAGAAACGTTATCGCATTAGGAATCGTCCCGGAGACCGCCGCAAAAGACGCTCCGTTTTCCCCCTCGGTCGTCACCCGAAAAAAAAAGGAATGCAAGCCCTTTTGTTACGGAACGGCGAACGGCGGTATCCCGGACGGTTCCCTGTGCGGTGCATTATAACGTTTCCGGCGGAATATGTTAACCTTGCAGCAAGCCCAAGAGCATTTGTGTCCGCTGGCTGTTCATTTGAAGAACGCTGATGTTCGCCTGCATTAAGACCTGCTGCCTCGCCATTTCGCTGCTCTGTGCCGCAAAATCAACATCGGCAATTCCGCTCTTCGCTCCGCTTTCAATTTCAATCGAATCAAGATGGTGATTCATTACCGTCTCCACTTGATTTTTTTGGAATGCTCCCAGCCGACCGCGGAGTTCCGCTATCTGCTTTGTAACGTCCATTACGATTTGATATGCCTGAGCGGTGTCCGTCAATAAGTCAAACGGTTCACCGGTTCTTAACTGTGAAAGATAACCGTTTGTGCCGCCGAGTGCGGTACTGTGAACACTGGGAATTCCGATGCGTGCCTGTTGTTCTGAAACGGCATCCTGTCCAAGTTGCAAAAGAGTTCCGCCGCCGCTGATGCGGAAACCCGTCGTTTGAAAATAATTTTCGGGATTAACCGTAACGGCAATATCCAAATCGGATACGCAAGCAGATGCAATCCGTCCGTTGCCGTTTGCCCATTGCCCGTTGATTTGTGCAACGATGTCTTTGCCGTAGGTCTTGTCCGTCCGAATGCCGCTGTTGTCGGTGAGCGGAAAATCCGTTGTCGGAAACGGCAGAACCGAAACAAATTCCTGCGACCCGTATTCAACGGAGTAGAACGTGATGCCGAGTCCTTCGCCGTCGGATGCTCCGATGAGTACCGCCCCCAAATTGTCTGCTGCCGGCGGCGATTCGGTCGGAAAATCTGATGCTGCATAACTGCCGAAGACGATGTCAGGGAAGGCATTGACATCTTGCGGCGGACAATCGCCGTTATACGTCGGCACAAGAACACCGGCACCGTTCGGCGGGTCCGCCGCACACGGTAAATTACTGTTCAACGAATCAACGACCGAAACACTGATACCGAGTTTTTTGAGGATTTCCTGCGAATTCTCATCAGAAGGATAATCGAAGAACCGAACGAGGTCGTTTGCCGTTGTTCTGACCAGACCGTTGCGGTCGGTTTCCAAATGGACAATCAAGTCCTTCGTAACGGTACCGTCATCGGCGACGACGGACTGTTCCGAAAGAGACAGCGGCGAGTTTGGTTCGGAAACGAAGCGGATTTTCGGCGAGTTTTGCGGTGCAAGGAATTGCAGTTGATTACTTTGTTTCGGGTCGCCGTAATAGGCAATCTGATTGAACGGCTGAACAATACCGGAACCGGCTGCCTTTTCGGGAAGTGCCGCGTTGAAGCGGCCGTTGCCGAAACCGTCTTTCAGCAACGGTGATGTGTTGATTAAGTCCGCCACTTGCGCCGCTGTTGTTACGGATGCGCCGGTTTGGTCGGTTTGCAGGACAACTTCGATAATGCAGGGTGTGTTGCCGTATCCTTCGGTGAAATTCAGGGACAACGTATCATTGCCGTCTTTCGGGGCAGTAAATCGGACAACCGCGTTACCGGCAGCGCGACCGGCGACGCTGGCAGTGAGAATAATGTCATTGTCCAATCCGTTGGACGTGAGAATGAGCGAACCGGGAATTGCTTCGGCACGCACAACAGCGGCAACGCCGGTGGAATCGCGGTACCGGTTCACCGCATCGGCAATATCCCAAACGGTTGCTTCCTTGTCAAAGGAGAACGACTGATAGCCGCCGGTACCGCCGATGTCCAGCGTCGTATCGCTTTTCAATGCCCCGTAAGGATAGTACAACGCCGCCTGCTGCGGCGGTTCAAACACTTGCACAGAAATGTCCTTTTCGGTGCGTCCTAAAAAGTTTGCCTGATTGACAACGAGTTTGGAAATCGCGTTTTTATCCAGTCCGAACGTAGTAAAGTCCAGCGAACCGTCGAGCAGTTTTTGGTCGTTAAATTTCGTTGCCGCGGAAATGAAATCAATCGAACTAAGAACGGCATCGGCTTGCAGTTGTAATGACGCTAATGTTTCGGGACTTTCTCCGCCGGTGCTTGCCGCTTGAGTAACCAGTCCCCGCAGGTCGTTCATTAAACTGTCCAGATGAGCCAGAGCATTATCGACGGTCGCAATGACAGAGTTTGCCCGTTCGGCGTTCTTAACGGCTTGGTTTGTTGACGTGATTTCCGTCTGCATTGCCGTTGCGGCAGTGAAACCGGCGGGGTCATCTTTGGCGGAATGAATCCGAATGCCTGATGACAAATTGCGTATCGACTTCGATAGGGCGGTTTCCGTTTGTTTTAACGCTAACCGTCCCGTGAGGGCGTTGATATCAACTTGTAAATTGTGCGGATTAAAAACAGCAGTCATCGGTGTCTCTCTTATCGGTTATTCCGCTTGTTCCGGTTAAATGAATTTTTCTCTTGCGTGAAACCGGCGAAATTGGTAGGTTCCATACTATGGATACGACCTCTTGCTATATTATCGCCGGAATTGCCATTCTGACGTTTTCGTTGTTCCGCTACCAAATCAAACGGAAACAGCGGGAAGTGAAACAGATGGCCGAGCGTAAAAAACAAGCCCGATTGACAGCCGAAGCCGAACAAAAGCGGCAGCAGCAACTAGGCGAACAAGTCAGGCAAAAAACGTATGCCGGACGGGCAACGCTGCCGGAACCGGTACGGGATGTATTCACCGGCGGAGCAACGCCGAAACAAATTCTAAAATGGGAATTGGAAATTGATGAAATCGGTCGCCGGATGCTCGGACAACTCGATACCAAAATGTCCGCGATACAAGCAATGCTCCTCGAAGCGAACCGAACCGCCAACCGAATCGAAATACTGCTCGAAACGTTGGAAAAATATAAAAATCCGGCGAATTCATTCAGCCATAGCGGTTATGCGGCGGGCGGAAAAAACGAAAAATTTGAATTGTCTGAATTGGAAGTTCCGCAGGAATCCGTTGCGAAAGTTGCGGCGGAGGAATCAAAACCGGTAACGGTGTTAAGAGAAATCAAAAACGAGCCGGCAACCGAGTTGCCGGGTTTATCCGCTTTATCCGCCGAAGCGGGAATCACAGATTCCCGTCCGCTCAATGAGAGTACCCGCGTCGGTTCTCATTTTGATTCGTTATTCAGCGAAACGAACCGTTCGTACCGTCCGATACATCCGCCGCTGGAATTGAAGAAGCAGATTGAAACGCTTGCCGATTACGGATATGAAGCGCGGCAAATTGCTCAAAACCTGAATATCACCGTCGGCGAAGTTGATTTCGTATTAAGTTTGAGAGAATAAATTTTACTGATGTTCACTGCCCGATTGCCGTTGTTTCACGGTCCGATGGACTTGCTGCTGTACCTGGTACGCAAGAACGAATTGGACATAAATGACATACCGCTCACGGAAGTTTTGGAACAGTACCTCGATTATTTGGCGGTACTGGAAGAAATTGATATGAACGCAGCAGGGGATTTTCTTGTCTTGGCGGCAACGCTTATCGAGATGAAATCATTCGAGGTGCTGCCCGGTGAAACGGCAGTTGAAGAGGAAATTGACGACCCGCGGCAGGATTTGGTGCAGCAACTTTTGGAATACAAGAAATTCTGTGAAGTTTCCAATCAACTGCAACGCCGCTGTGAACAATGGCAACTGCGGTTTCCGCGTCTTGCCGATGACTTGCCGCTGCGTCCGAGAAATATGGCGGAAGAACCGATTCAGGATGTTGAACTTTGGGATTTAGTCAGTGCGTTCGGACGTATCTTGCGGGAGAATTCACCGAAGGCGAAACATACCGTTATTTACGATGAAACGCCGATTTCAACGTATATGAAGCGGATTCATTACCGTTTGAAAAAGGAAGGGCGTGTTGCGTTCCGGCAACTGTTTTCGACGGGGCAGCACAAAACGGCGATGGTTGGTACGTTCCTTGCGTCGCTGGAATTGGTACGGCACGAGTACGCCAACGTTTATCAGGATTGCAATTTCGGCGAAATTGAGTTATCCTATCGGCAGTCGTCCAAGCCGCTGGATTTTGCGTCGCTGGAAATTGCCGCCTAAAAAATATGAAGTACATTGCACGTTACGGAGCGATGAGGTTTCTGGGAGTGTTTTCATTTCCCGACCATACGCTGCTCCGGCACGGAAACCGGGTCATTCTCAAAACGAACCGCGGACAAGAAGCGGGAACCGTTCTGTGCGACGCTTCGCCGCAAGCACTCGAACGGATAAGAACCGAAACGTCCGAAGACCGGATTTTGCGGCAAATGACTGCCGAGGACGAGACGGAATACAAACGAATGCAGGAAGGCGAAAAAGAGGAATTCGTCCGCTGCCGGAATATCATTCAAGAGATGAATCTGCCGATGGACTTGGTGCGGGTCGAACACATCTTCGGCGGCGAACGGGTTATTGTCTATTACACCGCGGAAGGGCGCGTTGATTTCCGGGAACTTGTCAAGATGCTTGCCGGTGAATTTCAGACCCGGATAGAAATGCGGCAAATCGGAGTGCGGGATGAAACGAAGTTGCTGGCGGACTTCGGCGACTGCGGCAAAGAGGTTTGCTGCAACTGGTATCTGACGGAAATGCTGCCGGTATCAATGAAGATGGCGAAGTTGCAGAAGGCAACGCTTGACCCGGTGAAGATTTCAGGACGCTGCGGACGGTTGAAATGCTGTTTGCGGTACGAGTATGACCACTATGTGGAGGCGCAGAAGGATTTGCCGGTTGTCGGCTGCCGGGTGAAAACGGATGAAGGCGAAGGCGAAGTCATTGGACAGGAAATTCTTGCGGGCAAGGTTCTTGTTGAAATCGGCGGCGAACGCGGAAAGAAACTGCTTGACCACGCAACGGTAACGATTTTGCCGGATTAAATGCTCTTGATTCAAACGGGAGTATTTCTTACTGTTATCCCGTGGACGTTCCAAAACCTTCAAAATACTGCTCCGTTTCTCAACGGGAATTTCAACTCGGCGAACCGTTTTTCTCGGTACTCATCGAAGAGAATCGTGTTTGGCGGCGGACGGACTGCGCTGCCGGACATTGGAATCCGCCGCTGGCAACGCTGCCGGAAAATTGGTACGGATGGTGGCAAACAAAACAACCGCCCGTTACCGAAAAGAAACT
>JAISJZ010000091.1 GCA_031261125.1 Planctomycetaceae bacterium
AAACTCATCACGATAACCTATTTCACCGATGCCCGCACCGCCGGAACAGCATCTACGCAACGCTGCGATTCAACCTTCAAGCCGGCAAACGAATTCTTCGCATCGTCGCCGCGTCCCTCCTTACCGGCAAACTCCACCGCTTGGCACAACGAGTGAAGTTTTGCTGCTCCCAGAACACCTGCCGTCCCTTTCAAACGATGCGCCGCCTTGCTCGCTCCCAATAAATCGCCGCCCGCTAACTTCGTTTCCATCTCGGCAATGTCGGTCGCAACCTGCGTCAAAAATTCATCCAGTACGGATTGGGCAACAACCGCCATTCCGCCGCACTGCTCCATTAACGTTTCTATGGTGATGGGAAGTTCAGTACTCATTGGTTAATGTATCCCGCCGGCAAACAACGGGGCTAAATGTTTTCGGTAATTGTACTGTTTTGAAAAAGTATTTCAATACCCCGAAAAATTATTGAACGAATTTTTTCCTGCCGAGTTGCTGCGTCAATTTCTCCGCCTGCTGTTCAATCAGTTCGAGTTCCTGCCGAATCAATTCCAAATCGCTCCGAAAGTTCAAGACAGCATTCGTTTCCCGTTCTATACCGCCGAACAGCAGTTCCAAACACGGCAGTGTCTCCCAGCGGACAGCGGAGTCCTTAATTTCCCGTTCTAAACCGCGGCGGAGCATCCAGGTGAACAAACCGAGCAGCAGGGCAACCCAAACCAAAAGCCAAAACAGGCATGAAAAATACTGTCCGATGCCGAAGATTTCCACCGCGGGATTTCTAATTGAATCCCAAAAGAAATTCTTTGCCGGTCGGAAGAGAACAAACAAACACATACCGGTAAAAAGAATTTCGTAAAAACAGCGTTCCATCCATCGGTTATTTCTCGCTGTCAGCACGCTGCAAATCCGGTCAAGTTCCTTCGACAACTCGGCGACAAACCCGTCGGCAACCTGTTTTGATTCCGCAAGAACGTATTCCGTTTCGCAGCACTTCGGCGGCAGCGACGCTTCGGCGGCAAAACCGGTGAGGGCAATGCTCGATGTCCGCAGAAGATTTTCGTCTTGTGCGGATAAAATGGCGGTGCCGGTACCGGCGGTGTTCAGGATTTTTTTGTTGGTACTTATCTTTTTCAGTGAGCGTACCCCTTCAAACGCCCCCCACAACGCCAAGCGGGACGGCGACGCAAAGCCGCGGGCTAACAGCAGCGTCGACGTGATTGCCCCCAATCCCTGATAAAGCCGAAGAACCAGCGAAAAGGGACTGTATCCCCATTGGGCGGTGACCCGTCCGATGAGTTGCGATTCCCAAATCCGGCGGTCGCGGATAACTTCGTCCTGCATTTTGCCCGCTAATTGTCTTCCGAATTTCCGGCGTTCCCCCGTGATTTTCTTCCGCAGAATATCAATTTTTTCCCATTGGTCGGCAATGTCCTGTTTGCAGTCCTCAACGGTTTGCTCGGCTAAACCGGCATAATTTGCCTGCCGGATTTTCAACGCTGTTTCGCCGCTCAACTCCTTTGTTAGCAGATTTTTCAGGTCATTAAAATCGTTCGGCAAAGCAGGATTCACGGAATTTTGCTCGTGATTTAGGGAATCTACGAAGAATATAAGTCCCGTTTCGTAATCGTTTTTCAGGAGTTGCCGCCAATCGTCCCGAATATCGGTGTCCCGGTCGGCGTGTGTTTGAACAAAAATAAGGTGTGCGCCGGGGGCAACACCAGCAAGTTCGTCAAGAACCTTTTTGCTGCGGTACTTCTGCTGTGTAGCGGTAACAAGCAGAACATCGCACAGCGGCAGAACCCGGCGGAGTTGAGTCAGGTTCGATTCCCGCTCTTCGGCGTTTTCGGTCGTATCGGGGTCGGGACAATCTAGTACCATCATTTGTTCCAACGCCGGCAGGTTCCGTTTAACAATGTCGATACCGGTTGTGTCGATGCTCCAATCCGCCGGATTGATGTATTGATGGCAGACAAGCGTGGTTTTGTTGGTGGTAGGACGCTCGCGCCCCTCTTTAACAACTTTTTCGCCGAGGAGGGCGTTGAGGAGAGTACTTTTTCCGGTGCCGGTGCCGCCGAGCATCGCAACGACGAGCGGTGCGGCGAGCCGTTTTTGGAAACCGGCGGTACGTTCCAGAAACCGGTCAACACGGGTGCGGCAGTGCTGCGCGACCGTCCAATTCGGGGCGGTGCGGCTCCACTGTTGTAATTTCGCGCTGATAGTATCGGAAAACATTGGGGGTATATGTACATCTGTCAGCGGCTGGGCTAACACTGTGTAAATATACTCTGTAAAACCGCGTTCGGACAGTGATTTGCCCTAAAATTCCGAATTCTTATTCAGAAACGATGCAGAAAATTACGATAACTGACAATGAAGTAGTTTATTATAAACGAAACGAGAAGCACGGATGCCCTGTGCGGAAAGCACAGTGATATACGATTATGGAAAAAACCGTCCTGACAAGAAACCCCGGCAATTACTGTTTTGGACTCGTATGCGGGCTGACGTTGTTTCTCTTTGCGCTCTTTGTGCTGCCGGAATTGTATGCCCAAGCCGTCCCAAGGGTGATGACTCCCGTTCAGAATCAAGCGGGGGAGACGGTTATTTTACTTGACTTTTGGGGAACGGACGACGACGAGTGGGGCTTCGGCTATACTTCGAGTTGGAATTTTTCACAACAAGAGCAAGATTCTATCGTTGAAGCCGCTCAATACTGGGTCAATATCCTGAAACCGACAGGGCAAATGCCGGTTGTCAAAGACCTGATTACCGGTGAAACGGTTATTGACCCCGCAACCGGTCAACCGATGCGGCAGCCGGTCATTATCCGTATCGGAAACAACAACGATGCCGATATGGCAGGTAATGCGTTTGCCGCATCCAACGGATTTGTACTTTCCGGCAATAGTTCGACGTTCGACAGCAACTATACGGTTGCCAAACCGCAGGGATTGATTGCGGACAGTTTCTACATCGAAGGCGATGAGAACAATCCGCACGCAATTATCGGTATCGGCACCGGCTGGAATACGGCACAAATTGCATACGACCAAAGCGGGCGCGTTGCGCAGGACTTATCGCCGGTAGTAATTCACGAAATCGGACACGCTTTGGGAATAAGTTGCGATGCAGACGTTGAAATCGACATTTTTCAGAACACTTACTTTTACACCATCTCCGAGCAGTTGACCCGCTGGGCTTCCCGAATGAGAGATGCAAACGGTCGGCTCGCTCAACCCGGTTTAATTGTCGGGCATCCCGGAGAATACGAGGACGCTTCGTTATTCTTTGACATCGGCGATACCAATGCTTACCATCAGAAAGGCGAAGTTGTGCCGTCACCGACATTTGTCGGACAACAGACACTCGAATTATGGTACGGAAAGCCCCTCGACAAATTGACGAATGCGGAACGGAATGTCGGGATTCCGGTCGCCGGGCTAGTTGCGATTCTTGGCGGCGGCAGGTACGGCGAAGATACGACTATCTGGGACTACAATGGCGTTTTGTCGCACCTCGACACAACGAACACACTGATGACGCACCAATTCTACCGCAACTACAACGGATTGATTGAAATAGAGTTGGCGGCAATGCAGGACATCGGCTACACCATAGAACGCCGCGACCTTTTCGGAAAATCGTACTATCAGGATGGTAACGGAACCCAAGTCCGCAACACAACCAGTTTCAGTAAATGGAACTACCAGAGCGGTTCTTACGCCGGTACGCCGAACCAGAATAGTTTTGCTATCGGAACGCATCTGTTTGCGAAGAATTTGAATATCCTTCAAATCGGCGATATTCTTGCTGACGGTCCCGGCAGTGCCGGTATCCGAATCGACGGCAGCAACAATAAAGTGAACGTTGACCGGGATACGGTGATTATCACCGGCGGTACCAACGGTATCGGCGTTTTGGCGGCTTACGGAAAAGAACACAACATTATTCATCAAGGATATATCAAAGCGGATGGATTAGGCGGTAAAGGCATCAGCATCAACTTCGGTCTGCCGACGATAGACCAAATCGGGGAGGTTGTCGGTATGAACCGCGGTTCGTATTATTACGTTACGCCCGAATCCGTAGAAGGTTTCGCTTCACCGGTAGAAACCGGATATTGGGAAGAACTCAACGGCGCGTTGGTTAATAATTTGGACATTACCGGAACAATCATCGCCGACAAAACCCATTCATCGGCCATTTACGGTTTTACCAACCCGAATCCTGATGACGATGATACGGGTGCTGGTGATGCCGGTACCGATGATGCCGATACGGGCGGTGTTGCTCCGCCTGCGCCGGGAGAACCTGACTTGATGGGACGGTATTGGCTGCAAAGTAAGGAGTTCCATTTGGGCGCGGCAGTTTACATTGACCAGACGGCGCATTTGGCGAACCTCAACATAATGAACGGGGCGAAGATTGAGGGTGATATTTTGTCTTTCTGGGATTACGATGCCGACAATACGCCGTTTGATGCTGACCCGTCGAAAATGATTTACCGCGGTAAGATAGATACACCGACCAAGTTGACCTTCGGACTGAAAGCGGCTGCTGACGGTTCCGCAACCCAAACGGTTGACCCGAATTTCCGGTTCACCTACTCCGGTAATATCAACTACTTCCGTTATGAATTGTATCCGAATATCGTAACCGAATGGGACCCGGCGACAAATACTTACATTCCTTACCAGCCGTTGATAGACGAGGAAGACCCGTTCGGCGATGATACGTTCTGGGAGTTCCTGACGTGGGACGACGGATTCTTTTTCACCGACGGTAAATATCTGACGATTGAGCGGGATTATGTTAACAATAAGGTGTATGCCGGTTTTTCAACACCGGGCGTAATTGATATGCGCTTCGCTGCCGGTACGACGGAGTTTATAGCAAACCGGGCTTACGTCAATAATTTAACAGTTGATAACGGGGCGACGCTTGTGCTGACATCGGATTCTTCGACCGGTATCTACCGTGAACCGGAAATTCACGTTGCAACTTCGTGGCAATGGGACGATGAAGATTATAATAATTGGAAGACGGAACGCCTCCAGCGTCAGATGACCAACAACGGCAGAATTGCCGGCGACGGGGCGTTCTTCGTTGGCGGCTTAACTCCGTTTGGGGCTAATCTCGACCCGATGACGCTGGAGCGGGTTGAAACGATTTATGTCGGACGTTTCAACAACAACGGTACTTTATCTCCCGGTGCGAAAAACGGCGCGGAAATCGGCAAAATCAGTATTCACGGCGATTTGCAGTTGTCGCAGTCCAGCATTTACGAAGCGACAGTTGGAAGAACACTGCTGACCGATAACCTCGGAAACCCTGTTGACCGGGACGGCAACAGAATCCTTTCCAACGGTAATGTCGTTAATGCGGACGGCACGGTTATACGTAAGAATCAACTTCCGATTTACATCGACAGCAGTGATGTTATCTCCGTTTATACGTCCGTCCGGCAAAACGGCTGGGAAAGCAATGACAACTTGAATTCAATAGCGCACGACCCGGATAAAGTATATCCGCAGGACTTGATTGTCGGCGGGAATGTTATACTGGGCGGAACACTGAAAGTGAATGTTACGGCGGACAGTGTGCTTACGAAGACACCAATCAAGTTTAACATCATCGAAATTATTTTGCCCAGTGCCGCGGTATCCGACAACAACAATGTGCCGACCATCGCCGGACAGTTTGACAAAATTATCAGCAACACTGCCTTTCTGACGATACTGCCGGACTTGGAAATCAAACGGGCGGGCGATACGATTTACGGTTCGCTGCTTGTGAGCCGAAATACGGATTATTTCAAGCAGTTTGCCAAAACGTCCAACGAAGCGGCAGCGGCAAACGTGTTAGACAATTCACTGCTGGGCTTCGACTTGGCAAATCCGGCAAACAAGGCATCCGACCTGCGGGATATTTACCGGCAGATGGGGGCGCATATCAGAGCGAACAGCGTGTTCATTAACTTATGGACACCGTCAGAATTGGTATTCAACCGTATCGGCTGGGGCAACGGTCAAATGAGTACCGGCGACAGGGGACGCGTAAATTGGGACCGGATTAAAGGACGGAATCAACGGATGCTCGGACAAGAACCGGGTTGCCGGAACCGTACCGGAAGTTTATGGGGCGATTACTTCAACGCGACATTCAATGCCGATGCCGATGTGGACGGCAACAGCAGTCCGTACAACATAACGCGCAACGGCTTTATGATTGGCGGTGAAAAGAATTTAACACCGTACTCCGCAATCGGCGGTATCGCGTCTTATGCGGACAGCAACTTGCGGCAGAGCGGCGATAAAATCGACAGCGATGATTACGTTCTCGGTGCGTACTTCGTCTGCGCTCCGTTCAACGAGTTTGAAGTAAAATCGTACCTCGGTCTCGGTTTCCAAGAATACGCGATGAACCGGTACGTCCGTAATGAGAATATCTATGCAAGCAGCGATGGTATCCGGGGCATTAACGACCGGTATTATTCCGAGACGCAGGGCAGCACGTTGAACCTGGCGTTTGAATTTGCCCGACCGTTGATGCTGCACCAGACGTTTATTCTGCGTCCGACACTCGGTTTCGACTTCCAATGGCTTTGGCAGGACGGTTTTCAAGACAAGGACTTCTCCCAAATTGATGCAAATTACGGTTCGTACCGTTATGCACTGCGGTACGACAGGATGAAGTTTAACCGTTCGCTGATGCGTTTAGGTTTCAGTTCAGAGACGACGGGAGTCCGCGGCGGAATCAGAATGAGAACGTTCTATGTATCGAATCTGGCGAACAACGGAACACCGAGTTCAACGGTATCGTTCATCGGGGACGGGCAGCAGTTCACGGTCAGCGGCGTTGCGGTCGGCAAGAATTTCCTAAACCTTGGTGTCGGGGCGAATCTTTGGTTTGACGGGGAAAAGACCGGTTCGTTGTTTGTTGATTACGATGCCAATTTATACACCGGCAAACCGAAAGCGGACGCTCATACGTTCAGCATCGGTGTTTTGCAGAACTTCTAATGTTTAGCCGCTGCTTCGGGCGGCGTTTTTTCCCGTACAATCCGCAAACCTTGCACAAAATAACCGGAAAATTTTATTTCCTTTGCCGGTTTCTCCTTCCTGATGTATAATACGGGGTAAAATGGGAAGTACAATTACCCCCTGCGGTGCGACCGCCGGGCTAAAAGTTCGGAGAGACCAATGAACGATATGTCGTTAATCCAAGAGTTTGTTCAGGAAGCCCGCGAGTACATTGACGAGGTCGAACCGACTCTTATCGAAATTTATAACGGAAGCGAGGAGTCCGCTGGTACCGTTGATGCTGAACTGGTTAACTCCGTGTTCCGTATGTTTCATTCAATGAAAGGCAGTGCAGGATTTCTTTCGCTTTCAACGATTGCCGGCGTAACTCACGAAGCGGAAACACTGCTGAATGAAATCCGCAACGGCAAACTGTCGCTCTCCGTCCAAATTACGGCAACGTTGTGTAAAGCAATCGACTTGTTTCGGGCGATGCTTGACCATATCGAAGAAACGGGAGCCGACGATGGTTTCGATGACCGGGCAGAAGCGATTAAAGCCGTATTAAGAAAGCACGTCGCCGGTGAACCGGTTGACGAATCAATGATTGCGAACATTGCACCGGCACCCGAAGGCGAAGGGGAAACAATCCCATCGCAAGCGGCTGGGACTAACAATACCGCGGCTCACGGCGAAGAACTCTCGTTTGAATCATTGGCAAACGAAAAGCCGCCGGAACCGCATAACGTAAATGATTTGAATTTTGGCGAACAACCGGAAGAAGCCGCCGGCGGGTTTTTGCCCCCGGCACCGGTTTCCCCGCCGTCAGCGGCTGCGCCTGACAATGTACCGCCGCCTGCCGAACCGCCGAAAGATGAATTGGTGCAACTGTCGCTCGCACCGGAAATGCGGCAAAGTTTTGTTGTCGAAGGCAACGAACAACTGGATTCGTGCGAACAATCGCTGCTTATGGTACTTGACCCCAATGCGGAACATACCGAGCCGATTAAAGATGCGTTCCGGTATATTCATTCGTTCAAAGGCAACTGCGGTTTTATGGGTTTAGTGCAGTTGGAGCATTTAAGCCACACGATGGAAACGCTGCTCGATAAACTCCGCAACAGCGAAATCACGCCGAGCGAAGAAAATGCCGGTGTGTTGTTGAAAAAACTTGATGCGCTGCGCGAAGGCGTGAGAGATATCGAAAACGGCGGCAACGGTCTGGTGGCAAACCTCGACGGACACGTTCACGACTTGAATGTGCTGCTGGGTGTTAACGAGCCGACGGTTGCCCCGTCGGCACAGCCGGCGGTTCCCGTCCCGCCGCAAACGGCTGCGGCGAAGTTGACCGGTATTGACGCAGAAATTGCCGCGGCGGAATCGGAACAGGCGGCGGCAGACAAAATCGTTGCCGATGCCCAGGCAAAAGGCGATATGGATTTGCAGATAGAGTGGGCGTTCAAAGCCCGCGATGCAAAAGAAAAAGTTGAAGCATTAAAAGCAAAGAAGGCATCCGGCGGTACAACTTCAAACGGACCGGTTTCTGCGAAACCGGCTGCGCCGAGCGCAGGGCAGCAAGCCCCTGCTGCGAACGCGGTTAACACACCGCCGGCACCTACGGGCAACGTACCGAATGCCGCCGCAGCCGCCGCAGCAAAGAAGCAGGACATCCGCGTTGATTTACATAAACTCGATGTTCTTATCAACCTCGTAGGCGAACTCGTCATTGCCGAGTCAATGGTAACCCGCTGTCCCGCCGTCTCTCACGTTGAAGACGAATACTATAACCGGGCGAAACACCAACTCCGCCGAATTTGCGACGACTTGCAGGACGTTGCAATGAGCGTGCGGATGATTCCGCTGTCGGCAACATTCCGCAAAATGATTCGCCTCGTTCACGACTTGGCAACGAAAACCGGCAAGAAAATCAAACTCGATTTACTCGGCGAAGACACCGAAGTTGACAAAACCGTCATTGAACAGATTGCCGACCCGCTCGTCCACATCGTCCGAAACAGTTGCGACCACGGTATTGAACCGCCGGACGAACGGCTCACGGCAGGCAAACCCGATACGGGTTCGGTGATTCTCGAAGGCAAGCACGAAGGCGGCGAGGTCTGGATTATCATCAAAGATGACGGACACGGTCTGAACCGCGAAAAAATTATCTCCAAAGCATTGGAAAGAGGACTCGTAGGCGATGACGTGAAGAATTGGTCTGACGACCGGGTCTTCAAACTGATTTTTGAACCGGGCTTTTCCACAGCAGATAAAGTAACCGATGTGTCGGGACGCGGTGTCGGTATGGACGTAGTGAAACGGAACATCGAAAAACTCAACGGACGCATCGACATCACAAGTAAGAAAGGTCAAGGTTCGACATTCACGCTTCGGATTCCGCTAACGCTGGCGATTGTCGATGCGATGCTCGTCCGCGTCGGCGCAGGCAAATATATGATTCCGACACTCACGATTCGGGAAAGTTTGGTGCCGACGAAACAGCAAATTACCGTTACACCGGAAGGACGCGAAATCCTGCGGCTGCGGGAAGAAATGGTGCCGGTCATTCGGCTGTATGATGTCTTCTGCTGTGAACCGGGGGCAACGAAGTTGAAAGACGGTATCTTAATTGTTGCCGAAGACGGCGGACGGTCATTTGCGTTCTTCGTTGACGAAATTATCGGACAGCAGCAAACGGTGATTAAAGGATTGCCGGAATATCTCGGCGATTCCAACGGATTCAGCGGCTGCACGATTTTGGGCGACGGGACGGTCAGTTTGATTGTCGATGTCGGGGCAGTCAGTCAAATGCAGGGCAGTTTTGCCGCATCGGCGGTTGACAAAGAGCAGTATTGGCGTGACGATCCGAAGGATGCGGTCATCAGTCACGAAGTATCATTTGCCGATTTAGAAGCGTCGATTGATTAACGTTATTCCTTCGTCAAATCAACCGGCTGAAAATTTTTCGGTATGTCGTCAAGCGAACGGTACAGTTCCGCTAATTCCAAAAGGTGTTTTTTGCGGGCTTCGTTCTTCGGGTCGTCCGGTTCAAACCGCCCCCAAAGAATTTCGGTACTGTTTTCGGTGATGAGTTTGCAAAACACTTTGCTGCCGGTCGGCGTTTGCTGCGGAAACGGAACAATTTCGGCGATTTTCAATTTCGCGGCAACATCGCTGATGTAACCGGCTAATCCGGCGGCATCGTGAACAAGCGGGTCGCCCCACAGCGTACCGGCGGCACCAAGCGGAGACGAATGAATCCCGCGGATTTGCAGATACTCTTTCATCTTGTCCGGTGCAAGAGCGATGAAATACTCCGTCGGCAATAGCACGCCGTTGCGGTCAACCGGAAACGACCCCCGCGGCGAAACGTCAACTAACGCCGCCGGAACCCGGTATGTTAATCGGACAACCGCACCCGACGGATATTGCAGCCGGACTTGTTCGACATCTTCCGCCCACGGCGATGCAGCGAACGCCTGCGAAAGTTTGTGCGGTAAATCTTTGTCCAGCAAAAAACTTTCCGCCGCCAAATTGGAATTCCGAAGTGCCGTTTCGATAAAATCAGCGGGAACCCACGGCGGGCGTTCCGGTACAGTAATTCGGGACGCATCCAGTTGATATACCGCTTGAGCGGCAATATCTTTTTTGACAGCATACCAGCCGGCAAAACCCAATCCGCTGAAAAGGGATAATACCAGCAAGATACCGAGTATTGTGTTCCTCATCGCCTTCTTGGTACTTCGATAACTTTCGGCATTACATCACATTCGATACCCTCGAACCGTACCGGTTCATACGTCAATGTCCCTGCCGTTGACGGTCTGCCCTGAAACCGGTTGATAATATCCTGCACGTTCCGGGCATAAACCGTTTGTCCGTTCGGAAGACGCTGTTCGTAAGAATTGAAACCGCCGACGGTAACGATACTGGCATAACGGTCGTGAAATTCGTACGCTTCCACTCCCTGTTCCCGAAGGATTTTACAGAGTTTCACCGCCGCCCGTTCGCCTAATTCTAATTCGGATGTCTTGCCGGACGAAAACGGTTTTTTGCCTTCTTCGATTTCTTTCACTTCATCCGGTTTAATAACGACGCGCCCGGTGAATGTTGCAATTTGTACCGTATAACGGTTCGGGCAATTCAGCAGCGAGTACGGACGTGAGGTGTTAATGGATTCA
Organism: Planctomycetaceae bacterium; assembly: GCA_031261125.1. Taxonomy (GTDB): domain Bacteria; phylum Planctomycetota; class Planctomycetia; order Pirellulales; family Thermoguttaceae; genus WRKP01. The sequence goes on from JAISJZ010000091.1 coordinate 11,201, forward strand.
ATAAACTTGTCAACTGTCCCGCGCTGTATTTCCGGCGGAATAAGCGGATTCGTAATACTAAACGCCATAGACAGCGGCGTACTTCCGGTTGAACCCCGCCACGTTGAATAATCCTTTGCCGCTTGTTTCTTCGCCAAGAATTCCGGTCGGCACTCCTTGACCGCTTTCAAGGTCTTCTGGAATTCGTTGTCTTCAACCGATTGAAAATCGCCGATGACCACCGCATATTCGACAACCGTTCCTGTCTTCTGATATTTCAGCGGTCGGGCATACGGACTTTGCGGACGTTTGCTCTCTTTACTTAAATCGTGAACAAATTTCTGTTCATAAAGATATGCCTTGAATTTATGCTTTTTGCGCAACTCATAAACCAGAGCATTGGCATCTTTACGTCCGTTTGTTCCGCTGAACGAGGTGGCGTAAATCAGCCACGGTCCGTTCGTATCCGCAAGAAGATATTCCTTATCCGGTTCGGCTTCAACGGATTTTCCGAGGTTCTTCAAAAAGTTCGGCTGCGCCGAGGCGGCATTTCCGCTCAACAGCACAACGGCGCAGCACAACAGGACGGAATAAAGTGTTTTCATCGTAATTCTTCGTTTCGCCCCAGCCGCTTACGGCAGGACTTTTCTCCTTTTATCGGCTGAAACGATTGAAACGATTAGGAAAACTCTTCCAATTCTTCCGAATTTTCTCTTGATTTTTTCGCCGGAAAAACGCATAGTGTCGCCCGGCGGCAGTGTTTTACCATAGTAAAAGATTAAGAACACTTACGGACGATGTCCGAGCATCCCAACCCCCTAACCCCTTCCTGTGATGAATACAATTTTTCAACGCGGTATCACGTTTTTGCTGATTTTTTGCGTTTTTGCGGCAATACCGGTCTATGCGCAGCCCGGCCGCCGTCCGCCGTTTCCGCCGCCGCATCATCACCATCACAACGACGCTGCCGTCGCTCTCGGCATCATCGGTGCTGCCGGTGTTGCCGCCGCTTTCGCGAACCGGTACTCCGCTCCGCCGACATACTACTACCGGTATTATGAACCGTCCGTTGTCGTTGTACCGCCGCGCCCCGCCGTTATCATAGAAAAACCGGTGGTCGTGGAAAAGCCCGTCGTTGTCGAACGTTCCGTCGTGATAGAAAAGCCGGTTGCCGTTTCGCCAACAGATTATTTTTCGCCGAAGTTGGGGGCTGCATTCCGAATCGAAAAGATGCAGATTCCGGGTTATCAGTTCACTGCCGCCCGATTGACTTCCGACCCGGTCGCCGGTTCGCCGTTGAACCAACTCGGTCTGGAAAGACAGGACGTAATCACCCGGCTGGACGATGAAGCCGCCGATTCGCTGGCAGTGCTGGAACATCACGAGAGAAATACGGCGGTTCGGTACATCAAAACGGGAACGGTCAAGGTGCAACTCGGCAAAATATACATTCCTGAAAAGTCCGAAATTCGTGTGCAGCAGGACGAACAATTTCACGCTCCGTAAAAAAAATCATTTTTGTTGCTCTTCCCTGTTGACTTTTCTCCATTTTTGATTACAATATAGCCGAAAGTGTAGTATCTGTTCAACAGTATCTGTTAGCCCTAACCCCTTGTGGTGGGCAGAAAGGAACAAAAATGAGAAAAAATTTCTTTTGGCACGGAATTTGCTGGGGGGGGGTAAAACGCGCCTTCACGCTCGTTGAACTTCTCGTCGTTATCGCCATCATCGGCGTTCTGATTGCATTGCTTTTGCCGGCGGTTCAGGCGGCGCGGGAAGCAGCACGGCGGATGCAATGCACAAACCATCTGAAGCAGATAGGCATCGCCGTTCACAACTTTCACGATACCCATCAGGCACTTCCGCCGATTTGTATCTACGCCGAACGCCCGACAATTTTTATGCTGCTCTTTCCGTTCATCGAGCAGTCCGCACTGCACGCCCGGTGCGATGAAGCCGGTCTGTACCGTAAAGCGACCGTTCACAACGATACAAACGTGATTAAGTCCAACGAGGGCTGGCATCCCTACGGACTCGCTGCCGGTGCTGCGGGAAATATGACCGAAGCCGACTTGAATGCGCTGTGTTCCGTCAGTTTTTTCCGCTGCCCTTCATCGCACGGCTCCGGCGAACCGAAACGGCAGGGCAGGGCATCAGGGGCAAGGTCGGACTACATTGCGGTTGTTGCGAAGTATTGGATTAACGGCGGCGACCAAACGGTGGATTCCCACGCTTGGTGGCGGTACTGGTGTACAGACGGAACCAACTACGGCGATGCCCGCCGGAATCAAGGTTCGTTTGCCGGTCCGTTCCGTCTGCCGACACTTGATTTCATCGGAACTGATGTGAACGGCGACTGGGAAGGCGGCAGTTGTTCCATCCGTGATTGGGAGTACAAGTGGACGATGAGCGATTGGAAAGACGGCACAAGCAATCAATGGTGTTTCGCCGAAAAGCACATTCCCGAATGGGCGAAAGGTCTGGACAACAACGAACACAACGCCAATGAATGGGACGGAGCGTATCACTGGGCTTACACCGCCACGGCAAATATCGGACGAATCGTCGGTATTGATGCGAACGTGATTGCCCGAAGTACAAACGACCCGAACCGACCGGAAACCGCTAACACCGACCCGTGCAACGCCCGTGAAGGAAACGAAATGCTCGGTTCGTCGCACGCCGGAGTTCTTAACGTTCTGTTCGGCGACGGTTCCGTACATACGGCTTCGCTCACGATATTGCCGCGGACGGCTTCTTTGTTGTCTTGCACACGGGACGGCGAAGCGGTTGCGATGCCTTAGATTTTTAATGCCGCGGTTTAGCCGCTGATTCAGCGGCGCATTTCACAAACACTAACACCGCCGCTGAATCCGGCGGTTAAACAGATGAAAACATCACTATTCGTTCATTGTTCGCTATTCCTTCTTTTGGTTTTGACCGGTTGCGGCGACAATATTCCGCTCGGCGGGACAGTAACGTTTTCCGATGATGGTTCGCCGCTGGAAGTCGGCACGATTGCGTTTGCCAGCGGTCAGATGCAGGCACGCGGCGACATCGGCACCGGCGGCAAGTATGACCTCGGCACGCTGAAAGTCGGCGACGGGTTGCCGCCCGGCGATTATAAGGTCTATATCACCGGTGCCGAAGCAACGGAAAAGGGAAAGACCGTCGGACAGGGTGAACATCAATCAACACTGAACAAAGTAACACAACTGATCGACCCGAAATACACGTCCGTTGACAAAACGCCGCTGACGGCAAAGGTTGACGCTTCAACGAAACAAATTGATTTCAAAGTTGACCGTGCAAAGGGCAAAGATGCCGCTCCGCAGGAACGGTAATACAAACACCAGGTGCCGCGGGTTGATGCCCGCGGCTAATATCCAACATTTTATACAGGAGAAATTATTATGCTGAAAAAAGGTTTTACTCTTGTCGAACTTTTGGTCGTCGTTGCCATCATCGGCGTTTTGATTGCCTTGCTTTTACCGGCGGTGCAAGCGGCGCGGGAGGCAGCACGGCGGATGCAATGCACGAACCACCTGAAACAGATCGGGCTTGCGGTTCACAATTTCCACGACACGAACCTTGCGCTGCCCCCGGTGTGTCTCTACGCAAACCGACCGAACATCTTCTTTTTCATAATGCCGTTTGAAGAAGCGCAGACCGTCTATGACGCTTGCGTGACTGCCGGTTTGTTTAACAAGGCAACGGTTACAAACGACCCGAATGTGCCGGAAACGTGCTACGGAGCAAACGGACTTTCAACGGATTTGCAAAAGATGCTTTCCGGCATCAGTATTTACCGCTGTCCGTCCTCGCACGGCAAGGTTGTGATTAAGAAAGCCAGCAACCGCGGTATCGGTCCGGTCTGCGATTATATCGCTTGCCTTGCGAAGAATCTCGATGCGGGCAACGGCGACAACGGATGTCACTGGTGGCGGTATTTTTGTACAGATACGAATCCGTCAAATGATACCGGCAATCCGACAAAATGGCAGTCAACATTTGTCTCACCGTTTAAGATTCCGTCGTTAACGTTTACCGCCGGTGTCAACGGCAACGAGCCGGGAGGTTCCGCAGAAGGCGGAAGTAGCGAAGCAAAAAGCATTATTGATTGGCGGTATGACCGTGATATGTCGGCGTGGGCTGACGGTACAAGCAATCAATGGCTGTTTGCCGAAAAGTACATCCCCGGCTGGGCTTACGGTGCCGATGCCGACCCGGAAAACCTTTGGGACGGCGGATTTTTCGTTCTGTTTCCGAACTGGGAAGGCGCACACGTCGGACGGATTGTCGGACCGCAAGCAAACCTGTTTGCCCGCGGTTTGAAAGACCCGAACCGTCCGAACCGGTCAACAGATGTCAATCCCGCACAACACCGTGAAGGCAACGAAATGCTCGGTTCAAGCCATCCGGGTGTTGTGAATGTTCTGCTCGGAGACGGTTCCGTTCGTTCTGCTTCAATAACGATGCTGCCGATGACGGCGGCGCGGCTGGCAAATACGCAGGACGGTGTTGCCGTGTCGATGCCGTAAGAAAATCATTCTTGACCGAACGCAGGAAAATTGTTATTCTCCGTTTAACTCCGCCGCTAAAGCGGCGGCTAAACACGGCGGCGGAGTGAGACGTGAATGTTCAAATTTCTGCGCAAACTTTTTCTTGTATTCTGTTGGGGACTGCTGTTCGTCGTTGTACTGGCAGCCGCCGGCGGAGTGTTTGCGCTCTATCACCTTAATTCCCAACTGCGGCAATATGTTCTCACCGAACTGCAAGAGCGGTTTCCCGATTTAGACATCACGCTCGATTCTGTCAAACTCGATGAAATGAAAGGAATCACCGTCCGGGGGTTTGATGCGTCTATTCCGAACACGTCCCGTCCGCTGCTGCATATAGGCGAAGTGTTCCTCGATTATCCCGTAACGCTGCAAGGATTGTATCAGCGGGACTTCCGCGTCCGAAAAATTATCATCCGTCATCCCGTGTTCCGCATCACCCGAAACACGGACGGGCAATTCGGCGAGTTGCAGCGTTTGATTCCGAAGGAAAAAGCCGGCACCAATGTTCGTGTTCCCGTGGAAATTACCGGCGGGATACTGCTGTACGAAGACCAAAATGCCGGTCAACCGCTGCCGTTAAAAATCACCGGCATTGATTCGGCACTCACACCGGGCGAAGACAACGTTTGGCAATGCACCGGCAAAGCGGACGGTGAAAACTTCCGCCGATTAACGGTTGACGGACAGTACAACACGGACACGAAACATTGGCGGTGTTCCGCTTCCGTGCGTCAACTCGATTGGACGGCACCGCTGCTGCCGTATCTGCCGTACAAAACGTTATCGGCACATCAACCGGATTACGCCGCCGTTCTCGAAACATTTCAAGGACGGTTCGATTTAAGCATTACCGCCGCTGCTGATGCGGAGGCGGCGTATGGTTTCCGCTTTGCCGTTGAGGGATTATTATCGCAGGGCAGAGCAGACATTAGAAAAATCAACCGGACGCTCACCGAATTAAATACAAAGTTCCGCATCACGGAAAATTCGCTGGACATCGAAAAGTTAATAGGTATCGCCGAAGCCGCCCGTATCGTTTGTTCCTATCATCAGGACGGACTGCCCCAGCCGGTCAATGCAAAACTGACCGCAAGCATCCGCGGACTGGCGTTTGACGGGAAATTCGTCGAAATGCTCAATCCGTTTTTGAACGATGCGGCAGAACAACTCTTGTCCCGTTATGAATACGCCGGCACAACGGACCTCGATGCCGATGCGGTGTATCAAAACGGTGCGTGGAAACCGCAGAATCTTCAACTTGATGTTGCCGATTTAAGTTTTCTGTTCAAGGATTTTCCGTACAAAACGGAACGTTTAACCGGTACGCTGAAAGTTGATGAATCGGCAAAACTCGGTTTTCATTTTGTATCGAAACAAGGTGAAACGCTGAAAGCGGAAATCATCGGCAACTACAATGACGTGTTCCGTTATCCGGCGGGCGAAGTGATTGTCCGGGCAAGCGGTGTACCGATTGACAAGAAGTTGCTCCAATCGTTTCCAGAGCAGCACCTGGATGTTGTCAATACGCTGCATCCGGCAGGAAAAATCAACGCAATGCTTCGGCTTGTCCGTCCTGCCGGCGGTTTGCCGCTGGAAAAACAATTTGAAATCGGACTCGACCGCGTTTCCGTTATGTATGATAAGTTTCCGTACAAACTGCGGGACGTTTACGGTATTCTGCGTCTCGATGACGAAGCGTGGACGTTCGACAACATTATCGGCACGAACGGTTCTTCGGCGGTGCGGTGCAGCGGACATCTTCGTCCGGTGGTTACTACCGGCGGAGCAGCGGGACACGAGTTGCTCATAAACGTCCGCGCCGAAGAACTGCCGCTGGACGAACAACTATACACCGCGGTATTGAATCCGAATCAGCGGGAATTGCTCACCGGCTTGAACTTTCAGGGCAAAACAAATTTGGATGCGAAGATTCAATTTCTGATGCCGAAGGACGAATTGAACCTGCAATTCCGGGCGGTTCCGTGCGCAAACTTGTCGATGAAGCCGAATCTGTTTCCGTACAAAATCGACAACGTCCGCGGCGAATTTTATTACAACAACGGCAACATATCGGCAAAACAAATTGAAGCGGAAAACGGGGAAACAAAGTTGAAAACCGGTTTGGACTGCCGGTTCAATCCTGACGGCTCGTGGTCGATAGCGTTACAACCGCTGAACGTCAAACATCTTATTTGCAACAAGGAATTAAACGATTCTCTGCCGGAAAATCTGCGGACGGTTTTAGAAACGCTGCAAATCGGCAAACCGGCAGATATGAACGGTTCGATTGTGTTTTTCAAAAGGAATGAACAGGCACCGCTTTGGACGGTTTGGAATACGAATGTTTTATTGCGGCAAAACAGTGCCGTGCTGGGATTTCCCGCAGAAGATATGTTCGGCGAAGTGCGGATGTCCGGCTACGCCAAAGGGGCAGCGGTGCAACTTGCCGGCGATATTGATTTAAGTTCGTTAAACGTTAAAGGGTTCCAAACGACAGAATTGAAAGGACCGTTCTTTTACGACGGTCAGGACACACACAAACAATCTTATCTGTTTTTCGGTCAGCAAGCCGGGCGGGTGATACCGGCACCGCCGAACGAACCGATGCTGCAAAACTTTGCGAAATTGCCGTGGTTCACCGGTGCGGCGGCTCCGCGCCCGCTGCGGGGACAATTTTTCGGCGGAACACTCCTCGGCGAAGGATTGGCGGTCATTGAAAAGAACAACTTCTCGTACAGTATCCATTCCGCGTTGTACGGTGCCGACCTTGCAAAACTTGCGAAAGAAAAAATACCGAACGCCAGTAAATTTTCCGGCACCTTAAACTGTATTGACTTCCATTTTCACGGCAGCGGCGCGAAGTTGGATACGGCTGCCGGTTCCGGTACAATCCAGTTGCGGAACGCAAACCTGTTTGAGGCACCCGGTATGGTGCGGGTTCTTCGGGAGTTGAGCATCCGCGAGAGCGACCCGAACGCCGGTACGTTCAAGGAAGCGGACATTGACTTTCGTTCGCAGGGTAATCAAGTGCAGTTAGACCGGCTTGAATTAGCGGCAGAGAATTTTTACTTACAAGGCGGCGGTTCTATGCGTTTGGATACGCAAACGGTAGAATTGGCGATGAAGACACGGCTCGGCAACCGGCGAATGCAAATACCGGTGGTCAGTAATATCATCGGCGGGGCAGGCGACCAATTTGTGCAGTTGAACGTTCACGGTCCGTTATCCGACCCGATGATAGAACGGGCGGTGCTGCCGGAGATACAGCGGACATTGCAGCAGATACAGGATGAGGCGGGCGGACCGCCGCAAGTGAATTCGCAGCCGCAGCAGCGCGGACTATTCAACCGGAATCCGTTCTGACAGAGGGAAATGGCTGTTGCAAAATAATGCACTTTTTGCAAAATGATACACAACTTGTATGATTTTGCAACAGAAAAACTGCCAAACGGAAAAATATCAAAACCGTGTTATGATTGTAACGTGTTGAAATAACAGCACT
>JAISJZ010000214.1 GCA_031261125.1 Planctomycetaceae bacterium
CTTTGCTCAACCGGTTCCGCACCGTGTCGAACGTTTGCGCCCAATGCTGCTGCGTTTCCGCCCTGCTGTGAAAGTTGCCGTCCCGGTCATAGTAATCCACCGGGTCAAGCGACGTGAAAACATCAATGAAATATGTTGATACCGGCAGATGTTTTGTGAGCAAATCGAGGTTCCGGTTCAGAAACTTAGCGACTTTATCGGGACGGAATTGATAACTCTGCGCTTCAATACCGTAATTGTTCCACGCCTTTTTCGGCTGTCCGTTTTCATAGAACGTAATAACATCGAAGTTGTAATCCTCGGCATCGGGATAAAAATCAATGTAGTTGTCGTGAACGCCGTATTGAATTCCGTGCTTATCGGCAAACGTCAGTGTTTCCTGCATATCCGCCAAGGTTCCCATTCGGGGATTCGGCGGGAAAATATCCGGCAGGACGTTGTCGTATCCCCACCGCTGCCAACTATGAACAATGAATAATGAATCCGTTACCCCGTATTTGACGGCGTTTTTAATAACCTCGGTATGCTGCTTATATTGACCGCCCCAGATGTCGAATACGAAGCGTCCCTTCTTCGTTTCAAATCCCGAAGCGGGAACATTGCCGGTAAGCGGACGGTAGCGGACGGCACAGTCCAACGCCCCGTTCAAACCCGGCAGCAGTGTCAACGTTGTCGAAGGATGCACACTTAACGTGTAAATCTTTTTTTCGGGCGAAACCGTGAACCGGTCAACCGGAAAAGAACTCGCTTGCAAAACCGAAAGTCCGTTGGCAAAATCCATTCCGGCGTGCGAGGTCGAAAGTCCGTGTCCGCCGGCACCGACCGTGAAATTTTCCGGTTCTTCGATGCAGTAGCCGTGACCGAAATAGACCCGCGGAGCGTGCTGCGTTGCGGCACCGAATTCGATGCGGTCAAGAATCGTGATGTCCGAAGCGTCTATGTCGAATTGCACTGCCGCCCCGTTTCGGCGCAGAGCGAAAAACAGCGTTTCCGTTGCGCCGTTGATAGTGATGTCCTGCGCCCAAGAGAGTCCGGCACTCTTTTTTGCCGCCGTTTGTTTTTTCGTTGCCGGTTTCGGCGGGGCGTTCGGGTTCTGCTCCTCTTCGGCAACCCATTGACCGGCATTGATTACCGACGGACTTTGTCCGATAAGTTGTCCTTTACACCAAACCTTGATGCCGTCAAACTGGACTTGCTTTTCAGCATTGCCAAAACCGATAATGCCGTCGAGAAAACCGTTTTTGCCGAACGATACTGCCGCCGTTAAACCGCCGTCAAGCGGGAAAACCTTCGTTTTGTCCGATGCCGCTTTACCGGTTTTCACGGCGGTTAAATTTTCCTCAAAGAGATTGGCTTTTTCATCAGCAGAAACCACATCGGCGGGTTTGCCCGCGAAAAGTAAAACATCGCCCCAGAAACACGAATCGCAGTTGGTATTCCGTTTCGGACCGGGGTCGCTTTCCAACCGCAACAGTACGGTCTTGCCCGCAAACTTCGATAAATCCGCTTCGTTCGCAACCCAAACCGTTTCGGCATTGTGTTTTTCATAAACCTTTTCGCCGTTGACCAGAACCCGGAACGTTACGCCGTCGCTCGGCGTTTCCGGCGGTTCCACGGTACGGACGGCACTGAAAAACGACAGCGTCAGCAGTTTCACCGGCGGCAGTTGAATCCGGTACTCAACACCGGCGTTGCCTATACCGTTGTGATACGGAGGGTGCATATTCAAGCCGTACCGGTACTCGCCGCCTGCGGCAATCTGATGCCGCTGAATATGGGCGCGGGATTTCTCTTCGCCGCCCTGCCAGCCGACCGGAAGAATTTGTTCCGGTTTGTTATCGTAATACCAAAATGCCCGGTAAGTGTCCAATGCCGGCAGTACGAGTCCGCCGCGTTCCGGCAAAATGTTCAGCGGCAGTTTTGTTCCGTCGGTAATGAGTTGTCCCAGCAGCGGATTTTTCGGTACGGCAGCATTGGCAATCGTTGTTTCCAGTACAAGGCAGATACCTGTTTTGCCGCTTTTACCGCTTTGAACATACTCAACGTCCAGATAAATCGGATAGTGTGCCGTCAATGTTCCTTTTCGGGCAACCGCTTGGAACGGAACGGTCTGCGTTTCCTTTGCTTTTAATTCCAGCGTTTTGGGTAATTCATCGGGGTTGATTTGTTCCGCTTCGGGAAACTCGATTGTTTCGATAGTTCGGAATTTCAGTTTCAGCGAAACCGGCGCGTCGGACGTGTTTTGCAATGTCGCATAAAACGTCTGCGGTTTTTCCGTTTCGGTGAACGTACCGAGTTTGAGCGGCTCGTCCGGTTTGCCGAAGTACAAGTTCAGCGGTCCTTCGCTTATCCGCCAAGTCGTGTAGGAATATGCCGTTGTTCCGCAAAAAAACAGGGCGGACAGCAGAATAAAAAACGTTAAGAGAAAGGCAGAGCGTTTCATTGTATCTCCTTGATGAAAAACATATCTCTTAAACATCATATCAAATTTCGGACGCAGGACAACATCATCCGTCCCGCTCGTTGAAATTAAACCGTTACCGTTGCCGTTATC
>JAISJZ010000231.1 GCA_031261125.1 Planctomycetaceae bacterium
TCCAATCTTAACTCTTGCAGCATTTCGCCGACCGCCGCTGCCTTCTTGCCGGTGGAATCGCAAAGTTCAATCTGCAAGTCGGGACGGAGTATCGCCAATACAACGCCCGGTACGCCGCCGCCGGTACCGACATCGAGAACACGTTCACCGCGGCGGAGAAACTCCTCCAACGCTAATGTATCAACGATGTCCCGCGACACAAATTTGTCGTAGTCCGTGTGCCGGGTCAGATTCAGGTGCGTGTTTTTCTCCCACAGGAGTTCCGCGTACTGCTGCAACCGCCGTACTTTGGATGCCGAAAACGACAATCCGTATTTCTGAAGGTATTCGCCGAGAGAACCGTGTTCCTTGTCATCCATTGTTATTTTCCAAGATGATAATCGTATAAAATCCGCCGTAATTCCGTCTTTGAAAAAGATAGTCCTTTTTCAAATTTCCGCAATCCGATTCTATCAGTAAAAAACGTTTACGTCAAGAAAAATTCCGTTTACATCCGTTCAACGGTTTCGATGCCTAATAAGTTTAAGCCCTTTTCAAGCGTCCGTGCTGTTAAATCGCAAAGCAATAACCGGCTTGTTTTCACCGTTTCGTTCTCCGCTTTCAAAACCGGACACTGCTCGAAGAACGTTGAGTATTTGTTCGCCAACTCAAACAGATACGCCGTCAGTCCGTTCGGACGGCAGTCCCGCAAAGACGCTTCGACGGCTTCGCCGAATTTGAGTAACTCCAATGCAAGGGAACGTTCCGCCGGTTCGGCGATTTGCAAACGGGAAACACTGTTTCCCGCCCGTAATTCGTTGATACCGATGTTTCCCTTGGAAAAAATACTTTTGACGCGGGCAACAGCATACTGCATATATGCTGCCGTATTGCCGGTCATCGCCAGCATTTTATCATAACTGAAAACATAATCGCTCTCCCGGTTCTGTGATAAATCGGCATAAATCACGGCACCGAGTCCGATTTTTCGGGCGGTCTCTTTACCGGCAGCGGCACTGGTGCCGCTTCCAACACCGGTATTCACAACTTCTAACGCTTTCGCTTCCGCTTCGTCCAGCAGTCCGTTCAAGCCGACGGTATCGCCGCTGCGGGTCTTGAACGGCTTGCCGTCCTCGCCGAGAACAGTACCAAACTTGATGTGAACGAGTTCAACGTCCGCGGCGGCACCGGTGCCGCGGTTAATAAGACGTACCGCTTTGAACAAATGCTTGAAATGCAGGTCTTGACGGAAGTCCGTGATGTATAAAATCACATCCGGCTTGAACTCTTTCGTCCGGTACTCAACTGTTGCCAAGTCCGTTGTGCCATACAAAAACGCCCCGTCCTTCTTGCGGATTAACATCGGCACGTCATCGCCTTCAAAGAAAATGCCGACCGCCCCGTCCGTTTCGACCGCAATGCCGCATTTAAGTAAATCGTTAACCAGCGGAGCGAGAAACGGATGATAAAAACTTTCTCCAAGCGTGTAATCGAACGTGATATTCAGCCGCTTGTAAATCTTGTCGATTTCGTCCCGTGAATACGGCAGCACTTCCCGCCAGATTTTCAGGTTCTCTTCATTGCCGGAGTGCAGTTTTACCGTTTCGTTCAAAACCGCGTCAGCAACAGACGGTTCGTCATCCATTTTTTGCCGCACCAAACGATAAACTCTGCTCAACTCTTCAACGGGATTCTCCTGATACGCTTTTTTATCCAAGAAGTTGCGGTACCCGTAGATAATCATTCCGAACTGCGTTCCCCAATCGCCGAGATGATTGTCAGAAATGACCCGATGTCCGTAAAATGTCAGCAGCCGGCAAACGGCATTGCCGAGAACGGTGGAACGCAGATGACCAACGTGCATCGGCTTCGCCACATTCGGACCGGAATAATCAACGACAAACGTTTTCGGTTCATTAACTTTCGGAATCCCCAGCCGTTCTTCGTCGGTGATTGCGGTTTGCAATTCCTGAATGATGAATTCATCTTTTAACCGCAGATTGATAAAACCGGGACCGGCAATTTCCGGCGGCTGACAAATATCGTCTATTTTCAGATTACTGACAATTTCGGCGGCAACGTCCCGCGGTTTTTTACCGAGTTGTTTCGCCAGCGGCATCGCAAGGTTTGCCTGAAAGTCGCCGAACTTCGGGTCCTGCGCCGGTCGAATGGTATCAAGCAATCCGTCCGCGGCAGGACTTGTTCCGCTTACAGCATCTGCAAAACGTTCTCTGATAATAGATAAGAGCATTGACGTATTCTACTTTACCTTTCACTTTTTACAAGTGTTTTTCTTCCCGCTTGGGTCAAAAATTGTTCAACTCGTTCCGCATTGCCGGACTCTACTGCCTGCCGCAGTACAGTCAATTCCGATTCAAACCGGTTCAACGCTTTCAAAATGTTGTCCGCGTTGTCCGTCAAAATGCTGCTCCAAACTTCCGGTCTGCCGGCGGCGATGCGCGCCATTCCGTCGTAACCGGTACCGGTGAAATGCCGCTCGTCCGCTTCAAGATACGAGGCAAGAACCGCTGAAATAATATGCGGCAAATGCGATGTTGCGGCAAGCACCGCATCATGCCGGTCAGCGTCCATTTCCGTTACGGTACTGCCGAGCGATTCCCAAAACTGCCGAACGGTACGGATGATTTCCGGCGGATGCGCTTGCCGGGGCGTAAGAACAGTCAGCCGCTCTTCAAACAGTCCGCTGCGGGCGGCATCGGCACCGTTTCGTTCCCGGCCGGCAATCGGATGCGAACCGAGAAACCGGACATCGGCAATCTGTTTGACAATCTGCTCTTTGGTGCTGCCGGTGTCGGTGATGATGAGGTTTTCACTTTGTCCGAACAACTCCAATGCCTGCTGTACTGCCGGAACGATGTCCTTAACCGGTGTGCAAACGATGATAAACGCCGGTTCCTTGCGGCGGGGAATGTCTTGCAGTGACGGAAACACTTCATCGGCGCAGTTACATCGCAGAGCGTCTTCTCTAGTTTGAACGGAACAGTCAACGCCTAAAACGCTTTGAGCGATGCCGCGCTGTTTAACCGTCAATCCAATGGAACCGCCGATTAAACCGGTGCCGATGATGATGTATCTGGTCAAGAGTTTTCCCTTCGCTGCTGTTCGTTTTGGGCGGCAACATACAACATCCGCAACTCGTGAATGATATTCTCGAATGTTTTCTTTTCCTCATCCGTTTGCGATGCTTTGGTCTTTTCGTCCAGCAGTGCAACGGTGTCAATCAGGTGTTTACCTTGGTGGAGCCGAATCGTTGTTGACCCGTCAACGGGATGCGGAAAAACTCCGACGGAAATCATTGCTTGCGAAGCGAGCATTGAGGCGAGCGAAAGCAAAGTCGGCTCCGGCAGCGGAACGTCCTGCGGAATGTTTTGGCTGTCTGACATTTTTTCTTTATCGTTGGAGGTTTTTGGAACTTCCCTTGTATAAAATACGGAATACGGAATACGGAACGTCAATCCCCGATGTACGGCGTAATATCAATCATCTCGTCTCCGGTTTGCGGCGGTCCCGTCAGGATTTTTACGCCGCGTCCTGTAACCGCCAATGTATGTTCAAAATGCGCACTGGGTAATCTATCCGCCGTTACAATCGTCCACTGGTCTTTCAGCACCGCGACCTTTTTCGTTCCGGTGTTGACCATCGGTTCAACGGCAATGACGGTGCCGGGCGACAGCCGGAAGTCCCCGTTGTGCAGCAGTTCCTTGCAAAGGTAATTCGGCACTTGCGGTTCTTCGTGCATTTTTCGACCGATGCCGTGACCGACCATCTGTTCTACGACGGAAAAACCGTTGCGGAGGACATAATTTTCCATTCGCCGGGCAACTTCGCTCCAATACGCCGCTTTTGGAATTTCGTCAATCGCCAGTTGCAGAACGCCCTGCGTAACATCTAAAAGCCGCTGTTTTTCGGAAGAGATTTTGCCGACGCTGAACGTGAACGCCGAATCGCCGCACCAGCCGTTTGCCTTTGCTCCGGTATCGACACCGACGATGTCGCCCTCCACCAGTACCCGTTTGCCCGGTATGCCGTGAACGACCTCCTCATTCACACTGATACAAGTAACCGCCGGAAACGGCACTTTTCCCGGATAGCCCTTGAACAGCGGAATCAGATGATTATCGTTGTAGAACCGTTCGACTCGTGCGTCAATTTCGCCGGTGGTGATGCCCGGTCGGATAACTTTGCGGACTATTTCAAGGGCGTACCAGACGCAGATGCCGGCACGCCTCATTTTTTCGATTTCTACTGCTGATTTAAGTGAAAACACGTTTCCCCCCGTTTAGCCGCGGTCTTGTCCCGCCGTTTTGTGCCATTGTACCGCCGAACGCTGTTTTTTCAAGTATCTTAATGGGATTTCTGATGACTTATTTCAACTTTCTTTTATTTAGCCCGCTTGCTTGTCAAGCGGGTTTTTGCTATACTTCCGGTGTTGCCAACTGCCAACTTATTCAACGTCCCGATTTATGCAATATGTCTTAAGTGTGATGTCGAGCGACCATCCCGGTATCGTTGCCGGCGTTAGTTCTGCCGTGGAAAAACTTCGCGGCAATGTCATCGCGTGCAGTCAAACGGTACTCGGCGGATATTTTACCTTTATTACGATTCTTGATTTACCGGACACGATACCGCCGCAGGAACTTGCCGACCTTGTCCGGTACTCCGAGGGACTCGGCGAGGATTGTCAAGTCATCGCCCAAGCAAACGATAAACTGCTGCCGACCGAAAACGGTGTTTTCGGCGGGGATACGTTCGTCATCACGGCTTTCGGGAAGGATTGTCCCGGTATCGTGAAAGAATTCAGCCGGTATCTTGCCGGTCACGATATTAACATCACGGATTTGTACGGCGACCTGCACGGCGGGGACTTTGTGCTGATAAGTCAGGTAACGATACCAGCGGGCGTAAATATCAACAGTTTGCGGGATGACCTGAACGAAATCGGAAAGAAATTCGGTTTCACCGTCCGTTTGCAGCACAACAACGTGTTCGCGGCAACGAATCAAATCCGAATGGCGGAATAAGTCAAACGGTACAATACTCCGCGGAGATTAACGGAAGAGGATTTCTAAAAACTAATTTTTACTATAAAGGAAGAAGAAAATAGAGATTTTTTTCTTTCTTTTTGTTCGGAGGTTTTTAGAACCTCCCGAAAACTAATGAAACGCTGGATTTATCTTCTGCTGGGAATGATTGCCAATTTGGCACAAGGAGTTGCCTACGCTTCGAGCGTGATTTGTGTGCCGATGATGGAAATGGTCGGTGTTCCGGCGGATGAGGCGAAAGTCCGCTTTGCGCTCATTTTTACATTGAGTTGCTGCTTTCTTCCCATCGGAATGATTGCCGGCGGGAAATTAGCCGCGGTGTCGCCGCGTATTTCGATTGCCCTCGGTGCGGTCATTTACGGTGCCGGTCTGTTTGCTTCCGGTTATGTGCGGGACTACAACACATTGTGCCTTACTTTCGGTTTAATGCTTTCCATCGGCAGCGGGTTGGCATACGGTCCCATTGTCGCCAGTGCCGTCCGCTGGTTTCCTGACAAGCGGGGTCTTGCGTCCGGTCTCGTTGTCAGTGCTTTGGGGTTTGGTCCGGCGTGGATTGCACCGTTTTGTGCCGCTTTGCTGGCGGAAAAATTTTCCATCGGTACGGTGCTGCAAATTCTCGGCGTTATCACATTCGCCGCGATTGGTTTGGCATCGTTCATCGCACCGCCGCCGAAAAACGCAGCGCAGGCAGCGGCTGACGGTGCGAACGAGGTGAATTGGTTGCAGATGCTCGGCAGCGGACGTTTTTATTTGCTTGCTTTGCTGCTGTTTTTGGGTGCCGTGCCGGGCTTGATGATTATCAGCGGAGCAAAAGGAATCTTTGAAATCTTCGGCGGTTTTAGCGGGGCAACGGCGGCTGCATTGGTCGGCGTATTGGCGGCGGCTAACGCGCTTGGCAGATTTCTTTGGGGGGCGGTGAGCGATAAAATCGGTCGTATCAATACGGTATCGGTAATGTTCTTCATTTCGTCATTAACGATGGCAGCACTGCCGTTTGCGCATTCGCCGGCACTGCTCGTTGGTGTTATTATCGTCATCGGTTTGACATACGGCGGTTATCTCGGTTTGTTTCCGTCGTTTTGTGCCGATGCGTTCGGGGCAAAAAATATGGCGTTGAATTATGCCGTGTTGTTCATTGCGTTTTCGATTGCCGCATTAGTTGGTCCG
>JAISJZ010000260.1 GCA_031261125.1 Planctomycetaceae bacterium
CCCAGTACGCCGCAAAATGTGCCGGGCTTCAGTGCTGTCGCGTTTTTCTTTGGTCGCAAACTTCATCAAGACCTGAAAATTCCGGTCGGTCTGATTCATTGTTCGTGGGGCGGTTCGTCCTGTGAAACGTGGATCAATCCTGATGTGGCTGCCAAGAATCCCGATTACGCCAAAATTTTGGAACGCCGTGCCAATTTCGAAAAAAACAAACCGGAAGGCGGCGATAACCAACAGGTCGGTTATCTTTATAATGGGATGATCCGCCCGATTCTCGGTTACGGAATCCGCGGAGCGATTTGGTATCAGGGTGAAACCAACGCCGGTCGTGCCTATCAATATCGGACACTGTTTCCGACGATGATTCAAAATTGGCGTGACGAATGGAAGGAAGGCGATTTTCCGTTCTATTGGGTACAACTGGCGAATTTTATGGGAACGAAAGACAACCCGGACAACAGTGCCTGGGCGGAACTTCGGGAAGCACAGAGTTTGACCCAATCGTTGAAAAACAGTGGTGAAGCGGTCATCATTGACCTCGGCGACGCGAAAGACATTCATCCGCGCAACAAGCAAGATGTCGGTTATCGTCTTGCGTTGCTCGCTTTGAAACAGGACTACGGCAAAGAGATTCCGTATAACAGTCCGCGATACAAATCGGCAAAGTTTGAGGACGGCAAAGCAACATTGAAATTCGATTTCGCTTTCGATGGTCTGTCTTCCAAAGGTGCGTTACCGACCGGTTTTTCGATAGCGGGAGAGGACAAGGTTTTCCATTGGGCTTCTGCGGAAATCGTTGATAAAGACACGATTGTCGTTAGTTCACCAAAGGTAGCCAAACCGGTTGCCGTTCGCTACGGTTGGGCGGATAACCCGATTGTCTCAGTTTACAATTCAGCACAATTACCGCTGAACCCATTCCGTACAGATGACTGGGCTGGTGTGACGGTTAATAATCAGTAGAGAGAAGAGTTAATAATAGACCTGTTCGGAAACTTCTGAACAGGTCTATTGTCCAATGTGTCCAGACCGGCAATGCACGTCTGCTTTATCATTTTTTCTCAAAATTACGGCAGTACCGCCCTGTAATTGTACCTGTCGTTCGGTGCCGTATCGCCGTTCCGCGTAAAGTCCGGCCAATCGGCGTTTTCCTTAATGCCGTCCGTCCACTTGAATAAAATTTGTTTCGGCAACTCCTTCAACTTCAATGCCGAAACCGGTACCGCTAATTCAAGTTCATTCGCGTTAAGCGAAACGTTTGTACCGTTTTCCGGTTTGATAACAACATCGTAACCGAATTTTCCCGTCTCGGCATCGCAATCCGTGTCAATACGCAGTTGCAGCCAATCCGGTTCCCCTTTGCCTGTAATCGGTTCTTTCGTTCGGACATAAAAATACAGCGTATCTTTCTTTTCGCTGTACGAAACCTTGGCGGCGATAATATCATTGCGTCCCGTTTCGTTGGTGTATTGGGAGTCCTTGCCCCAGCCCCGGCTGTTCCGATGCGCCGGGTCGCCGATAGTGTCCCGAAATTCAGGCGAAACATTCGTCCAATCGTCAAACTTGCCGTCAATCGTAATGTCCTGCCGTTTCACCGGTTCAATGGTTCTGGCACCCTTAAACTTCCGGTTGAACGCAATCATCTGGTAGTAAAACAAATCCTGATGTCCGCCGGTCATCGGTTCAATATCCCGGCTATATTCCCGATTGAATTGGTCAACGAAATTTACCGCTTGCTCTTTGCTGCCGTGAAACGGAGCGGTACGCGGAAACCGGCCGGCAATCCATTCGTTCCAACCCGTGATGAACACAAACTCCGGGTCCAGTTCAAACGCCCGATTCCACTGTTCGATGTAATTGCGCCCCGTAAAATCCTGTTCTTCCGGCGGCGGTTCTTTGCCGTTGTGAAATGACCGTCCGTGCGACCGCGGATTGCTCAATACACCGAGTTTGCCGTCCACCGCATTTTGTCCGATGCCGACAGAGACTTGTTCGATTTTCTTACAATGACCGTTTTGGTCCGGGATATTCTCCGACGTATAAAAGCCGTGCTGCGGATGGACTTCGAGCCAACTCCATTGGTCGGGTCCCGTCGGTCCGGCGAAGTAATCCGGCTGCGGTTTGCGGAACGTGAAAAAGTCCAAAATCTTTTTCGTTTCCGGGTCGTCTGTTTCCGCCGCGAGCCGCAGCGAGCGGACTTCGTTCACCGCTTTGCCGTCTTTATAACCCTGTAATTCAGGGAATTTATCCTCTTTGAGCGTTGACCACCAGCCGACCTTGCCCTTGTCGTTTGTCAATTCCAAGTAGTAGGAACCGGCCGGCAGCGGCGGCGTGAATTCCAAAGCGTACCAATGATTATCACAGATGTTTTCAAACTTCTTAGACGACAGTTTTTTGCCGCCGGGTGTTTTTTCGTACAACGCCAGCGTTGCTGACGAATCATTCGTTGCCCACGTCGGAATCGGCACAGCGATTTGCTCCATCGGTTTTTCCGAGACAAACGACTGCCCGACAGAATGTCCTTGTGCCGCCTCGGAAGGAATCTTCGACTGAAAATCATACTGATAAGGGGCGAGAACGAATAAATTTTTATCGGCAAGAATCAGCGGTTTGCCTTTCCACCGGTACCATAAATCCGCATAATCACCTTTGGAGTAAAAATCCTTCCAAAGTTCTTTCACTACTTTTTCCGGCTGCCAGAACGGAGTAAGAAAGGCAATTTGCGGCGTTTTGTTGCCGTCCTTTCGCAGTTCGGAAAACACTTTGCACAGCGGACGGTACGATTCGGGATACGTCAACTGATTCGTTACATCGAAAATAATCACGTCAACGCCGGCATCGGCAAGCATTACGGCGTGTTTGCGAAGAACGTATTCATCTTCACCGACATAATAATTAAAAACGGATTCGCTCCAGTGGTGCGGTGCGTACAACGGACCCCAAAGCGGCGAATTTTCATTTTGAATTACCGCAGGGTCTTTCGTCAAAATTTTGCTGATGTCGAACGGTCCTTGGTCTCCGTGCCGTCCGTGCCAAAGGAAGTAGAACATACCGATTTGTTTATCCGGTTTGGGTTGACCAACTTCGGCGGCATCGGGCAGCGTGCGTCCCAAGCCGTCGGTTGCCGTCCAAGTATCGCTTTGAACGTCCCAAACCGGTGTTTCAGCAAATGCCGTTAATACGGCAAGAAAAAATGAGAGCATTAGAACAAGACGTTTCATTGCGTTTACTCCGCTTTTGAATAAAATTCCAAACAGCCGCCGCGCATCATTGTACCTTTTCTTAATTCATTTCCTACATCCGTTTTGAATTTGAACCGTTTTTGCGAATTTTTTGCTCTTGTTTGAAATTCGGAAAACCGCTATACTGCCGCACCAGTTACGGGCGGTATCAGCGGCAGAATTCGTTTTGCATACACAATGGCAAAGTTAGCAATCAACGGAGGAGAAAAAGTGCGGTCGGAAGTATTTCCGCCGTACATTGTTATCGGTAAAGAAGAGCAGGATGCGGTTGCCGAAGTATTTCAATCGCATATCTATTCCCGTTTCATCGGGGCGTGGCACGAGGATTTCTACGGCGGTCCGCAAGTGCGCCAACTCGAAGAAGAGTGGGCAGAACATTTCGGCGTAAAACACGCTGTCAGTGTCAATTCCGCAACGTCCGGCTTGTACTGTGCTGCCGGTGCCGCCGGTATCGGACCGGGCGATGAAGTGATTGTTTCACCCTATACGATGTCCGCTTCGGCGGTCGCTCCGCTGATATTTAATGCGGTTCCCGTCTTTGCCGATGTTGAACGGGATTACTTCTGCATTGACGCGGATTCGGTTGAAGCCCGCATTACCGACCGCACCAAAGCGATTATTGCCGTTGACATTATGGGACAGTCCTACGATGCAGACCGCATCAATGCGATTGCAAAAAAGCACAACTTGACCGTCATTGAGGACTGTGCGCAAGCCCCCGGTGCGAAATTCCGCAAGAAATGGGCAGGAACGCTTGCGGACATCGGTGTTTATTCTTTGAATTATCACAAGCACATTCACACCGGCGAAGGGTCGCTGGTTGTTACGGATGACGACGAATTAGCGGAAAGAATTCGGCTTATCCGTAATCACGCCGAGTCGGTTGTGGCGGCAAAAAGAACGGCGAATCTAATCAATATGGTCGGCTTCAATATGCGGATGACGGAAATCGAGTCCGCGATGGCAAGAGAGCAGTTGAAAAAATTGGACGGTCTTGTTGCGCAGCGGCTGGAAAACATTGCGTACCTGTCGGAAAAATTAGCACAGGTTCCGTGTTTGAAACCGGCGGCAGTACGTCCGAACGCAACACACGTCTATTATCAGCACGTTTTGACATTCAACGCCGAAGTTGCAGGCGTTCATCGGGATAAGTTTGTTGAAGCCGTGAAGGCGGAGTTGCCCCCGATTAAACTGCGGGAAACAGAAGGAATCAAAATCGGCTGCGGTTATGTCAAACCGATATATCTTCAACCGATGTTTCAGCAGCGGATTGCCTACGGCAGCAAGGGCTGTCCGTGGTCGTGCGGTTTTTACAAGGGCAGCATTTCGTATGACAAGGGTATTTGTCCTGTCGTCGAGGATTTGCACTTCAATACGCTCATCAATCACGAATTGATGCGTCCGGGAATGACGCAGAAGGACTTGGACGATACCGCTGCGGCATTTGTCAAAGTTTGGGACAACCGAGGAGAATTGAAATAATGACAGAACCGTTTTTAGTAGGCGACCTCGTTTATCTTCGTCCTTTACGGTACGAGGATTTAGACGGTAATTACGTTCACTGGTTGAACGACCCCGAAGTGTGCCGGTACAACCGGCATCACGTCCTTCCCTACACGCGGGAACAAGGTGAAGAGTATATCCGGCACGCCCGAAGTACGAAAGACGAATTGATATTAGCCATCGTTGTCAAAGAAACCGAACAGCATATCGGCAACATTGCGCTGACGAACATTGACCGGTACAATCAGCGGGCGGAATACACCGTTCTTATCGGCGAGCCGGCAACCGGAAAAAAGGGCTATGCGAAAGAAGCGGCGGTTCTTCTGTTCCGGCACGGATTCTTCGATTTGAATCTGCGCCGGATTTACGGAGCGGCGTTGGAAGACCATACAATGGCGAACATTGCCGCTCCGCTTCTGGGAATGAAGCAGGAAGGCATTTTGCGGGAAGCAATTTTCTGCAACGGAAAGTTCAACAACCTTATTTATTACGGAATCCTTAAAGACGAATTCATTGAACGTTACGAAAAAATTACAACCCCTATTGCATAATGACAAAAGAAACATTTCTTGCTAAATTGGCAGACATATTGGATGAAGACACGCTTGACGAAACCCGCCGGACGGACTCGATTACCGCGTTCGATTCGATGGGAGTGATGGCGGTTATCGTAATGTTCAAACGGGATTTGCAAGTGTCCGTGAACGCCAATAGGCTGGTTGCCGCTCAAAGCGTCGGCGATATTGTCAAGATTGCCGCAGATAAGTTGGAAGATTGAACGGCTATACCGCCGGTATGTCCAGAAATTCCCGGATAACTCGTTCGTTAATCTTGTGAACGTCAAACTGATTCACCGCTTTTGCATAACCCGCTTTGCCGAAACGCTGCCGTAAGTCCTTATCGTCAACCAACTTGCGGACGGCATCCGCCAACGCTTGCGGATTTTTCGGCGGAACAAGAAAGCCGTTCACTCCGTTGTCAACCGTTTCCCGGCAGCCGACGGAACCGGTTGTAATCAGCGGCTTGTGCATTGCCAACCCTTCTAAAAGAATCCTCGGTACGCCTTCGGGATAGTAAGACGGAAACACCAGAATATCCGTTGCTGCAAGCATTTCAACGATGTCCGGTCGTGCCGGAAAATGCTTGAAAATTGCCGCGGTCTGAACGAAATCATCAGGGATACTGTCCTTTTCCTGCGGGTCATAAGAACCGGCGAGAACAAACCGGACGTTCTTGTTCCAACGTTCGGCAATTTTCGCCGCTTCATAGAAAATCAATCCGCCTTTGGAACGCAAGTTGCGCCCCGGATAACAGCCGATAACAACGCTGTCGGTATCCGCTCCGAATTCCCGCCGGATTTTTTGGGTTTGTTCTGCGGAAACGCTGTCAGGCGAAAACTGCTGCAAGTTAACCCCTTCGCTGATGATAACAACGGCTTGTTCCGGTCGGCAAATTTTCAACTTCACAAACAAATCCCTGTTTTCGCTGTTGAGGAACCAGTATTTGCCGACATATTTTCCGGCGAAACGGTAGAAAAACGAGACAGCAGAGCGTACTAATTGTTGTTTAAGACCGGTGCCGTCATTGAACACTTCACCGGCACCGGCAACGAGCGACACAATGCGGGGAACACCGGCGGATTTTGCGGCAAGAACACCCCAGATATTCGGCTTAACGGTCATCGTTTCAACGATGCCGGGACGGATGGTTTTAAGAATTTTTCTGATACGGCAGTAATAAAACCAATCGCTGAACGGATTGAGAGAGCGGCGGGCTAACGGGACAGCGTAATGCTGCGCACCGAGAAATTCGATGTCTTTGACGAATCCACCGGCAGGCGTAATCACGGAAACGCTGTGTCCGAGTTGAACGAGTGTCCGCACCAAATCGCCGCGGAAGTTCAGGAGAGAACGGTCGTTGTTGTCAATGAGCGTAATTTTCATTTAACGGGCTGCTATCCCCCTGTTGTGTACTTCTTTTTTTTGATAGAATGAACGTAACTCGAAACTGTTCACTATTCACTATCAATCTGATGTCCCAAGACCGCACAGCGTATCAGGAAAAAATTATTAAACGGTACTATGAGAACCGGGAGGATTTAATGTACCAAAAACTAGCCGAATTGGCAACCGACCTTTATTTGGCGGAAGGCAAGAAACGTCAGCAACTTTGGAAACGGGCAGAGGCGGCATTAAAAAATCTGAAAGTCGAACAAATCAAAATTGACCGGCTCATTGCGGCAGATAATCCGTCGCAGTTAGTTGTGCTTTTGGAGAAGAAGAAATGAGCGGCATCGAACAGTACGACCGGAACAATTTGTACTTCGTTTATCCGTCCAACTGGAGTATTGACGAATCCGAAATGGAAACGCCGGAAGGCACGGTGCAGTTGTCAAACGGCGGCGGGGCGTTCTGGCTGCTCAAAAAATACCCGTTCGGAACGAATCCCGATGATGTTGCCCGCAGCGTTATTAAAATAATGCAGCAGGAGTACGATGACATCGAAATTGACCGGTTCGATAAAATAGTGTTCGATAAGAATATCACCGGTTTTGAAATGACGTTTTTCTATCTCGACTTGATGAACTCGGCGCAAGTCCTGTGTTTTGAACAGGACGGCATAATGTACGCTGTTTTCTGGCAGACCGGTAATCAGTTGATTATTCTGCCGGAAGAGGATGCTCCGACCGACAGGGTATTGGAAGCAATAACCCTTTCGCTATTGAAAGGCGAACCGGCGGCTTGACAACGGGCAGCGGCAGGATTAGCATACAGTCCACTATTCACTCCCCCCTATCCCCTCTCCTTTCTCAATGCCGCTTTGGAAAATTGCTTGGCGCAGCATTCAGCACCGTTCACTCGCTTCGGCATTGACCGCGTTCTCAATGGGACTCGGCGTTGCTCTTGTGGTTGCCGTCATTGTGATTTACGGCGTGCTGAATCAAACGTTTATGCGCAGCGCACAAGGGTATGACATCGTTGTCGGACCGCCGAAAGGTTCGCCGCTCGAAGTCGTTCTCGGTGCTGTGTTCTATTCCGGTTATTTAAGCGATACGATTCCATACGATTATTTCCGGCAACTGGAAACGGGCAGGTACAGCCCGGAAGTGGAAACAGCGATTCCGATTGCGCTCGGCGACCATATTTTCGGGATGCCGGTCATTGCAACCGCACCGAAGTATTTCACGAAACTAAAATACCTCGAAAAGTACAATTACACGTTTTCAAGCGGCGGAAATATGTCGGCAGACAGCGATTTTGAAGCCGTTCTCGGATACACGGCGGCAAAAAAAGCAAAGTTAAAAGCCGGTGATAAATTCAAGCCGACGCTGGCGAAACACATCCCGTCAAAAGAATTTCCCGAACCGGACAGTTTTACCGTTGCCGGAATTCTCGACCCGACCGGTACACCGAACGACCAAGCGTTTTTCATCAACATCGAAGGTTTTTTCATAATGAATGACCACCTGCCGAAAAGTGCGCTGAACGATGTAATGAGCAAACGGCAAACGGAAGATAAGGGAACGGAAGCGGGCGGTAAAAGAATTTCTGCGGTTCTCGTTTTGACAAAGGTGCAGGACATTAAACCGACGGTAACGAAAGATGAACGCGGGATGGAGACGGTCAACATTGAACGTCTGGAATCGCAGAAGTTCGACCCGGCAACGATGTCGCTTGCCGACCGTCTCGTGCAGGACTTGGACGTACAGGTGGCAAAACCGGCGTATGAAATTACCCGCTTGTTTGAAATGATTGTCGGTAAAATTCAAATTGTTCTCATCATTTTTGCCGTCCTTGTGATTTTCGTAGCGGGAATCGGTATGATGGTTTCGATTTACAATTCGATGAACGAACGCCGGCAGGAAATTGCGATAATGCGGGCGTTGGGCGCAAAACGGGCAACCGTAATGTCGATTATTCTCCTTGAATCCATTTTACTGTCGCTCGGCGGCGGTTTAATCGGAATGGTAATCGGACACGGATTGCTTATCGGTATCGGTCCGATTATTGCGTCGGCGGTGATGGTCGTGGTCAATCCGTTCCATTTTCAACCGATGGAATTGGCGTTAATACCGGGCTTGCTGGTGCTTGCGTCGTTAGTCGGTTATTTACCGGCGGTCATAGCGTACCGGACGGACGTTGCCCAATCACTGAATCCGTAACATTTTTATTTCACCCTTTATTCCCCCCAACCAATGAAAAGAACCGTTTCTGTCTTTTTCTGTTTCGTACTGACAAGTGCGTTCCTCTTCGCCGAGGAGAACGCCCCGAATACGCTGTCTCCCCAAGAGCAAGCCGAGGGTTTCCAACTCCTCTTCGACGGGAAAATACTGCCGCCGGACATCTGGCAAAGTGCCGTCGCCGGCTATCCGGTTGAAGACGGCGTTGTCGTCTGCCGCAAAGGCGGAAACTTGTTGACCGCCAAGGAATACGGCGACTTCGTGTTCCGGTTTGAGTTCGCTCTCCCGCCGGGCGGAAATAACGGGGTCGGCATCCGGGCGGAATCGCCGGACAAAGACGCTGCCTACTACGGTATGGAAGTGCAAATCCTTGACAATACGTCGCCGAAGTATGCGAAGTTAGAGGACGCGCAGTATCACGGTTCGATTTACAAAGTAGCCGCCTCGAAACGGAACGCCGAAAAGAACGATTACCTCAAACCGGTCGGCGAATGGAATACCGAAGAAATTATTGCCGCCGGTTCCCGTATCACCGTCATTCTCAACGGCGAAATTATCGTTGACAAAGATATTGCGGGGATTGATTTGCCGTCGCATCCGGGTTTGCACCGGGAAAAGGGCTTCGTAGGATTCCTCGGTCACGGCGACCCGGTGAAGTTCCGCAATATCCGCATTAAGGAGTTGAATACGCTGACCGGACAGGAACAAAAGGAAGGATTTACGCTGCTTTTTGACGGCAAGACGCTTTCACCGGAACTTTGGAACGGCGACATTAAAGGTTATCGGGTTGAAAACGATGTTCTTGTCTGCCGCGGCGGAAACATTCTGACGAAGAAAGAATACGGCGACTTCACGTTCCGGTTTGAATTCAAACTTCCGCCCGGCGGCAACAACGGTGTCGGTTTCCGTTGTCCGGCAGGCGGCGGCAGTTTCGACGGCTTCGAGATTCAAATCCTTGACCACTTCGATAAGAAGTACAAAAACAAAGACGGCAGTTTTTGGTTGCAGCCGTATCAGTATCACGGTTCCATTTACGGCACGATACCGGCGAACCGGTACCCGGACAAGAACGATTATCAAAAGCCGGTCGGACAGTGGAACTACGAAGAGGTATCGTTAAAAGGGTCGCAAATCAAAGTCGTCTTGAACGGCGGCGTGCTGGTCGATGCGAACCTTGACGATTACAAGGACAAGGACTTGAAAGACCACCGTCCGAAGGGACTCGACCGGAAATCCGGCTTTGTCGGTTTTCTCGGTCATTCCGACCCGGTGGAATTCCGTAACGTCCGAATCAAGTAACATCTGTTGTTTTACCCTCTAAAAGGGAACAGCGAAGTCATCACAGCCGTTGCCGTCATCAGGCAACGGTTTGTTGTTTGCTGATTTTTGCCCTTTCTCAAAACCGGTTCGTTTGCTACAATATGCAGTATGCAGTTAGCCGCTAAACTTGTCGATGTCAAAAAAGAATACGTTCTTAAAGGAGAAACAGTAAGAGCGTTGCGCGGTGTCAGTATGGAAATCCCCGAAGGCGATTACCTCGCCATTATGGGGGCTTCCGGTTCGGGAAAAAGCACAATGCTGAACATTCTCGGTTGTCTTGACAAACCGACGAGCGGCAAGATTTACCTCGGCAGCGACGACATCACAACGCTGGACGATTGGCATCTGTCGAATATCCGCGGTTCCCGTATCGGGTTCGTGTTTCAATCCTACAACCTCGTCCAGCAGTTGACGGTGCTGGAAAATATCGAAGTACCGCTGTTCTATCAAGGCAACGTGTCCCGCAAATCCCGGCAGCGGTGCATTGAATTAGCCGAAATGGTCGGCTTGAAAGACCGGCTGAATCACCGTCCGACGCAACTGTCCGGCGGACAGCAGCAGCGGGTCGCGATTGCCCGGTCGCTGGTCAACAACCCGTATTTTATTTTGGCAGACGAACCGACGGGCAACCTCGATTCCGTTACCACGGAGGAAATTCTGCAACTGCTTGACCGGCTCAACGCCGAAGGACGGACGATTATTCTGGTAACGCACGAAACGAACGTCGGCGAGCGGGCAAAACGGATTATCTGGCTCAAAGACGGCGAAGTGGAAAAAGAAGTAAATAACCGCAAGACAACGGTATTGTAATTGTATTCAAAATGTGGAACAATAGCGGAAAAGATAACTTTGACGCACTCCGTTTATCTAACAAAACGATGTTTATGAACCGTTCACTGCCGCTCTTTTTCGCCGTTGTGTTGTCCTTGCCGGTCTTTGCTGCCGATGCGTACAAGGGTCCTTATGCTTTGACGGTATCGAAGGACGGAACAAAAATTTACATTGCCAATCACGATGCCGGTGAACTTGCCGTCCTGAATACGGCGGACAACAAAATCGGGCAAACGCTTCCGCTGGGAAAAAAGCCGAACGGACTGATTTTAAGTGCCGACGGTAAAACACTTTACATCACCGCCGGCGGCTCCGGCGGTTCCGTCATTTCCGTTGACATCGCGGCAAACAAAGCGGTGAAAGAAGTCCCGGCGGGACACACGCCGACCGGCGGAGCGGCAACACCCGACGGCAAAACGCTGTTCGTCTGCAACCGGTTCAACGGCACCGTGGCCCAATACGAATTGCCGGATTTGAAATTCGTCAAAAACATCAAAGCGGTGCGGGAACCCCGCGGAGCGGTCTGCACGCCGGACGGCAAAACCGTCTATGTAATGAACGGAATGCCGAACGACATCGGCAACATACCGGAAGACCAGGACGCGATGATTGATGTCGCCGCCGAAATGACCGCGGTGAATGTTGCGGACGGCAGCACGAAAAACATCCGTTTGCCGAACGGCAGCGGAAGTCAGCACGGTTTGTGCATTTCGCCGGACGGAAAGTATGTCTATGTTACGAAAATTTTAGCCCGGTTCCAAATGCCGACGACGCAACTGGAACGCGGCTGGATAAATACCAACGGTATTTCAATTATCGACACGGCGAAGTTGAACGAAGAGAACGGCGGATTTGTCAATACGGTGCTGCTGGATGACGTTGACCTCGGAGCGGCAAATCCCTGGGGAATCACGGTATCGGCGGACGGCAAACAACTTTTCGTGGCGGCATCCGGTTCCAATGAGTTAATCATTGTCGATACCGAACCGATGCACAAGAAGTTAGACGCTCTGCCGGAGGAAAATCCGAACGGCACCGGTTATGCGGGCGGCTCTTCGGCAACGGCAACGCGGGCGGATGTGCCGAACGATTTGGCGTTTCTCGTCGGAATGAAAAAGCGGGTCAGGTTAAACGGTGTCGGTCCCCGCGGCGTTGCGTTTGCAAACAACAACGTTTATCTCGGTATGTATTTCAGCGATACGGTCGAAAAAGTTAATCTGAATTCG
>JAISJZ010000295.1 GCA_031261125.1 Planctomycetaceae bacterium
CCGGAAGGCAGCATCAAGGACTTCGAGTTGAAGCAGAACCGGTTTGCACTGCTGAACCGGGCAAAGCCGGAGGTATTTGAAGCGTTAGCGGCTCAATCGCAGAAGGATGCAGAAGAGAAATACAAGTTCTATCTGAACCTTGCGAAAGCCGATGCGAAGTAGTTAGCCGTCAGTTTTAGTCGTCGCGTTTAGCCGCCGCTTCAGCGGCGGTTTTCTATACTTTCACCCTTATAACTCCAATGAAGTACGGTATCAATCTTCTGCTTTGGACGGACACCCTGTCCGACGATAAATTCCCGCTGCTCGATAAAGCCAAAAGTATCGGCTATGACATCGCGGAGTTGCCGATGTTCGATAAGGACGTTGCCAACTGCGCTAAATGGGGCAAAAAACTCGATGAAGCCGGGCTGCTGCGTTCAGGGACCTGTGCTTACGGACCGGACGACAATATGATTAGTGCCGACCCGAAAGTTCGGCGGCAGGGTGTTGAGGCAAACAAAATCATACTGGACTGCTGTGCTGCCGCCGGTTGCAAAGTAATGGCGGGTAACTCCGCTTCCGCCCTTGGCGTGTTTTCCGGTGCGCCGCCGACCGCCGATGAATGGAAATGGGCAGTTGACGGTATGTCCGAAGTTGCCGAACACGCCGGAAAAGTCGGTGTGAAAATCGCTATGGAAGCGTTGAACCGGTTCGAGGCATATTTCATCAACTGCGCCGCCGACGGTGAGGAATTCGTTAAGAAGGTTAACAAACCGTCTTTCGGAATGATGTACGACACGTTTCACGCTAACATTGAAGAAAAGAACGTGAGCGGGGCAATTCACACGTTGAAGGAATGTCTGTTTCACGTTCATATTTCGGAGAACGACCGTTCCACGCCGGGAGCCGGTGCGGTGCGGTGGCAGGAAACATTTGCAGCATTGAAAGACATTAAGTACGACGGTTGGCTCGTTGTCGAGGCGTTCGGCAATGCGCTGCCGAAACTCGCTGCCGCAACGAAGATTTGGCGCAGAATGTACAAGGACGAAACGCAGTTGGCAACCGATGCGCTGCGGTTTATGAAAGCGAACACGCAATAATTGACAGCGGATAACGAATAACGGATAATGCCGACGATGTTCTTCGTTATTCATTATCCATTATTTTTATTCATCCTTGTATGAATTCTCTTTCAGCATTAACTACCGGCAGTCAAACATTTTCCTACTATTCTCTTAAATCGTTAGGTATCAATCTGGCGGAACTGCCGTTTTCGATTCGGATTCTTTTGGAATCCGTTCTGCGCAACTGCGACGGGTTTGTCATTACTGAAAAAGACGTTCAGAACCTCGCCGGCTGGAAACCGGACAATACCGTCGGTATCGAAGTTCCGTTTAAGCCCGCCCGTGTGATTTTGCAGGATTTCACCGGTGTTCCCGCCGTTGTTGACCTCGCCGCTATGCGGTCGGCAATGAAACGGCTCGGAGGAAATCCCGATAAAATCAATCCGCTCATTCCTGTTGACTTGGTCGTTGACCACTCGATTCAAACGGACTATTTCGGCTGTTCTAATGCCCTGATGAAGAATGTTGATTTGGAGTTTCACCGCAACGCCGAACGTTACGCGCTGCTCCACTGGGCGCAAAAATCACTGGACAATTTCCGTGTTGTCCCGCCGTCCGTCGGAATTATTCATCAGGTTAATCTTGAATTTTTGGCAAACGTTGTTAACGTTCAACCCGTTACAAGCAGCGGGGCTAAACTGTTGTATCCCGACAGTTGTTTGGGGACAGATTCGCATACCGTAATGGTCAACGGTCTCGGTGTTCTCGGCTGGGGAGTCGGCGGAATCGAAGCCGAAGCAGTGATGCTCGGTCAACCCTACTATATGCTCGCCCCGCAGGTTGTCGGCGTTGAGTTGGTCAACGCGTTAAAACCCGGCACAACGGCAACGGATTTGGTACTGACCATTACACAGATGCTCCGTAAAGAAGGCGTGGTTGGAAAATTTGTTGAGTATTTCGGTTCCGGCGTATTCGCAATGCCGCTCTCCGAACGGGCGGTTCTCGCTAATATGGCACCGGAATACGGCGCGACAATGGGATTCTTTCCCGTTGATGCTCAAACAATTCAGTATCTCCGTGAAACCGGCCGGGAGGAAGAACATATTCAAATCGTTGAAGCGTACTGCAAAGAACAGCAGATATTCAATTCGCCGGAATTGCCGGTACCGAAATATACAAAAACATTAAAACTGGACTTATCAACAGTTGAGCCGTGCGTTGCGGGACCGAAACGACCGCAAGACCGTGTTTTACTTCCGGCGGTGAAACAATCGTTTACTGATGCGTTGACCGCCCCTGTGAAAGACCGCGGATTCGGACTGTCCGAAGAAGCGGCGGCAAAATCGGCAACGGTAAGTTATACCGTTGACGATGACCCGACGAACGGCAACAATGCGACGATTGACATCCCGATTCGGCACGGAGCGGTCGTCATTGCTTCTATCACCAGTTGCACGAACACGAGCAATCCGAACCTGATGATTGCCGCCGGTCTGCTTGCCCGGAACGCTGTTGACAAAGGATTGCGGACACCGCGGTTTGTCAAAACGAGTTTAGCCCCCGGTTCCCGCGTCGTGAAAGATTATCTGAATAACGCCGGTCTGATGGAACCGTTGAAAGTCCTCGGCTTCGACATCGCCGGCTACGGCTGTATGACGTGCATCGGCAACAGCGGACCGCTTCCGCCGCAAGTTGAAAAAGCGGTTACGGACGGCAATCTCGTTGCCGCTGCCGTGTTGAGCGGAAACCGAAATTTTGAGGGACGCGTCAATCCGTTCGTCAAGGCGAATTATCTGGCAAGTCCGCCGCTGGTCGTTGCTTACGCTTTGGCGGGACGGATAGACATTGACTTGACAACCGAACCATTGGGCAAAGACGAAGACGGCAATAGAATTTATCTGCGGGATATTTTCCCAAGCGATGAAGAAATTGCCGAAGTTGCCCGCACCGCTGTTGTGCCGGAATTGTACCGCAAACGCTATCAGGATGTTTTCCACTCCAACAAGGACTGGAACAACATCCCGACGGAGTCCTCAAAGTTATTCCGCTGGGATGCGGCAAGCACTTACATTCAGGAGCCGCCGTTCTTGACAGAGATGAAACCGGAACCGCCGGAACGGATACCGCCGATTGAACGGGCAAGGGTACTGATAATGCTCGGTGATTCGGTAACGACCGACCATATTTCGCCGGCGGGTTCGATTAAGGCAGATTCGCCGGCAGGGGCGTTTTTGTTGGCAAAGGGATTAACCACGCCGTACTTCAACAGTTATGGTTCGCGGCGGGGCAACGACAAAATAATGACACGGGGAACCTTCGCAAACATTCGCATCCGCAACTTGCTGCTGCCGAACACCGAAGGCGGAATGACGAAACATTTTCCGAGCGGCGATGTAATGCCGGTCTATGATGCCGCAATGCGGTACAAAGCATCGGGAACACCGCTGGTCGTTCTTGCCGGTGCGGAGTACGGTACCGGCAGTTCACGGGACTGGGCGGCAAAAGGAACGGCACTGCTCGGCATCAG
>JAISJZ010000329.1 GCA_031261125.1 Planctomycetaceae bacterium
TTTCGCCCGACCATCCGACTCCGTGTTCCTTAAAGACGCATACTTCGGATTATGTTCCTTGGCTCATTGCCGGAAGCGGTATTACCACTTCGGAACATTCAGCGGATTCTTACAACGAAAAGACCGCCCTAAATTCCAAGTACCGGTTCGACAACGGCGGGGAAATGATGGATACGTTTTTAGATATGACGAAACACTGCTGAAACAAACCGCCGCTGAAATAGCGGCGAAACAATACTATTATTATGCTTTTCGCTCAAACAACGCAACAGGTTTTAACGCTCATCGGCGCAGGATTTATCCTGCTGTTTTGTCTCGTTTTGCTCGCTGTGTTCCTCCGGTTTTTTCCGCTGTGGATACAATCCCTGATGGCAGGCGCGGGGGTCGGGATACTTGACCTTATCGGAATGACATTCCGCAAAGTCAATCTCGATGTGATTGTCCGCAGTAAAATTATGGTAGTTCAAGCCGGTCTCGACGACCGCGTGATTACAACGAAGGCGTTGGAAGCCCACTTCTTGGCTGGCGGCAACGTATTCCGGGTCATTGAGGCAATGATTGCGGCGAACAAGGCGAAGATTCTCGACTTGGATTACCGTTTGGCAACAGCGATTGACTTGGCGGGGCGGGACGTGCGCGAAGCGGTGCGGACAAGTGTTTATCCGAAAGTGATTGACTGCCCTCCGTCAAAAGGGCGCGTTACGCTGGACGGCGTGGCAAAGAACGGAATTCAGTTGAAAGTGAAAGCCCGTGTAACGGTGCGGACGAATCTGCGGCAACTCATCGGCGGGGCAATGGAAGACACGATTATTGCCCGCGTCGGCGAAGGAATTATCAGTGCGATTGGTTCGGCGGAAACGCACGGCGAAGTGCTGGAAAATCCCGACCGGATTTCCAAGACAGTGCTGGAACGGCGGCTTGATGCAGAGACAGCGTTTGAAATTGTTTCGATTGACATCGCAGACATTGATGTCGGCGAAAACATCGGGGCGAGGTTGCAGGCAGACCAAGCGGAGGCGGACACCCGTGTTGCCCGTGCAAGAGCAGAAGGTCGGCGGGCGTTGGGTGTAGCGGCGGAACAGGAAAACATTGCAAAAATCGAGGAGAGCCGGGCGAAGGTGGTCGAAGCGGAAGCGGAGGTGCCGCTGGCAATTTCCGATGCGATTTCGACGGGCAAGTTCAGCATTATGGATTACTACAAGTTGAAGAACATTCAGTCGGACACGGATATGCGGGGTTCGATTGCCCGCGGTCTGCCCGCCCCGGTTAAAACGTGAATTGCCTTATAATGCCCAAACATACTGCTAAACATACCGCTAAAGCGGCGGTGAAACATAAAAAATCCGGCAAAAAACCGTACCGCCGTCCGCTGTCCCGAAAAGGGATGCAGCATCACAGTTTGTTCGACAAGGACGCTCCGGTCGAACACCGTTTGCAGAAGATTTTAGCCGCTAACGGTTTCGGAAGCCGCCGTGAATGTGAAGAACTCATCGAACAAGGACGCGTCGAAATTGACGGACGGATTGCAGCACTCGGCTGTAAGGGCGACTTGTCCCGCAACGAAATCAAAGTGGACGGACAACGTTTGAAAAAAACGAAACCGGTTTATATCGCTTTATTCAAGCCGAAGGGTTTTCTCTGTACGAACCGTGACCAGCAAGGACGGCAGCGGGCGGTTGATTTGGTGCCGTCAACGCTCGGACATCTGTTTCCTATCGGTCGGCTCGATATGGACAGTGAAGGACTGCTTTTGCTGACGAATGACGGAGCATTGTCGGAACATTTAACGCATCCCCGATACGGTGTACCGAAGGTTTATCGGGTTCTTGCCGCAGGAGAGGTAACGCAAGAAACGGTTGCCCAACTCCGCAAGGGCGAGTATCTGGCGGACGGATTTGCCAAAGCGGAAAATGTTGCGGTAAAGGGGCATCACAAACACAGTACCGTTTTGGAAATGACGCTCACCGAAGGAATGAACCGGGAAGTCCGCCGGCTGTTCGCGAGAAACGGACATAAAGTTCTGATGCTGCTGCGGACTGCCGTCGGTCCGGTAAAGTTGGGAAAACTTTTGCCCGGCGAATGGCGGCATTTAACCAAACCGGAAGTGGAGCAACTGTATGCTGCCGGTAAAGTTCACTCATAAAAGTCCGTTTTTCTCATACCAGTCCGTTGTCTGTTGAATTCGTTTCGCCAGCAGCGGCGGTGAAAAATCAAGTTGTTCTGCTGCTTTGTCCGACGAACAGCACCACGGCTTCACCGACTCGTAGGCTTTCGCCCAATCGTAAGGAACGTCCCTGCCGGTGAGTTGCTTCACAACTTCGTAATACGTTGCCGTTGACCAAACCGCCATTGGCGGACAACGGAACAGCATCGTCTTTTCTCTGCCGAGCGAACGTCCGATTTCCGTGCCGATGTCTTTCAAACACAAACCGTTGTTTGCCGACGCAAAATACACGCCCTTGTCCGGCAGTTCCGGTTTGATTCGTTCGCCGCGGTAGATGACCTTGACGATCAAGTCCGCTAAATCGGCGGCGTGAATCCACGAGTAGTACCGTTTCCGAAAGCCGGGGTTCGGCATAAAACCGAGTTTCTTGACGGTCTGGAATAATTCTAAATTCATTTTGTCCCGTTCACCGAACACGATACACGGGCGGACCAGCGAACACGGAAAATCGTCTGCAAATTTTCGGACGACCTGTTCGGCGGCAAGTTTGCTTCTGCCGTAATCGGTAACCGGCACCGGCACATTAGTTTCCCGCTTGGGGGCTTCCGGTCGTGCCGGTCCCGCCGCTGCCAATGAAGAAACATAAACGAACCGGTTTAGTTTGCCCGTTTGCTGGGCGGCATTTAACAAATTTTCCGTACCGTGAACGTTTGTTTCTTCAAACTCTTTATAATTTCTTGCGCGGACTTTACCGGCAAGATGAACAGCAACATCGCAGTCGGCAACGGCGGCGGGCAGCGTTTCGGGACGGAGAACGTCGCCTTGGACAATTTCCAACGGGCGGGAAACGGTGCCGGAAAACAATACCGGCGTTTTTTCAGGATTACGAACGAAACAGCGGACGATACAGTCCTCTTTTTGAAGACGCTCGATTAAATGATGTCCGATGAAACCGGTCGCTCCGGTGAGTAAAACTCTCTGCATTGTGCCGCCTGTCATACAATCTATCATACAATACTGGCGTGAACATAGAACGATGGCACAGTGAGTAAAACCCTCTGTATTGCGCCGTTCATTGTACCGCACGCAGAACATAATACAAGAGCCGACCGTCCGTTGACAGTACCGTCCGCAAGCGGTACAATGCGGGGGATTTATTTTCAAACCTGCCTGCTTAACTCCGCTATGGGAAAAATCGGTATCGGTCTCAATTTGGAAGCGGTGCGGACATCGCACAAATCGTTTGAATGGGGCGTACAGTTCGCCGCCGAACTCGGTTATGAGTACATCGAACCGATGGTTCACTGGGGACGCGAACTGTTAAGCGAAGCCCGTTATTTTCACAGCGTTTCGATGCTTGACGACCCGTTCCGCATTAAGGACGGCGTAGAACAGTACGGATTGAAACTTTCGGCGTTGTCTTCACACAGCCAACTTTCCAAACCGGAAATCGCCGTGGAGTATCTTAAACAGGCATCCCGGTTTGCGAAAGAGTGCGGTGCGCCGGTTATCAACACGCACGAGGGACACAAGCAGAAATGGACGACCGAAGAAGAGGATTTTGTCCTCATTAAGTATTCCATTACGGAAGCAGAAAAAGTTGCATCCCGCCGCGGTATCAAACTCGGCTTGGAAATGCACCAAACGTATTCGCTCATCCCGGAAAAGTACGACCGGATTATGAATCTGGTGCAATCGCCGTTTGTCGGGGCAAACTTTGACACCGGCAATGCGTACCTCGGCGGACAAGACCCGATTGCGTGGCTGGACAAAATTAAGCACCGTCTTGTTCATATGCACGCCAAGGATATTTCGGTGGAACAGTCCGACGCGGAACGCGGCAAAGTGATGGGGACGGCAGTCGGTTGTGCGTGCGGCGACGGCGTGATTGATTGGGCGGCGGTAATGCGTATTCTCAAAGAAATCCCGCAGGACATCGTGTTAAGTGTCGAGTGCGGAACGCTTGACCAAGCCGCCCGAAGTGTTGAACATTTGAAAAAAGTCCGCAGCCAAATTGTTTAGGTGCTGCGAACCGGACCGCCGGTTTTGTCTTTATTTATCCGACGTTGATTTTCAACGTCCGGCTTTCGATGACAGAACTTTCCTGCTCATCGCCGTTGTCAACTAGACGCAGCGGAGCATTGAAACTTCGGCGTTCACTGACAATGCCCCGCTTGGTGGCAAGAAGAAACTGCGTCATTTCCGCACAGGGACCTACGGCATAATTGTTTTGAAGTTGCTGCAAAATTTCCGTCCACGTCAAACCGCTGCGGTAAATCAAACGATACACCTCTTTCAGAACGTTGACTTCTTCAATGGTGCGTCCGTTGCGGCGCAAACCGATTTGATTCAAACCGACGATTCTGCTCGTCAATCCGTCAACGGTAACAAACGGCGGAACGTCCTGAATAACGTGGGCTTGTCCGCCGACCATTGCCAGCGAACCGATTCGGCAAAACTGATGAACACCGACGGCACCGCCGAGATTGACCCGGTTGCCGATATGAACGTGTCCGCCGAGCATTACGTTGTTCACCAAGACGTTGTCGTTACCGATAACGCAGTCGTGGGCAACGTGAGCGTTGACCATCAGATAATTGTTGCTGCCGATGACCGTTGCCTCGGATTCCTTCATTGATGCGTGAACGGTCGTGTTTTCCCTGAATGTGTTGTTATTGCCGATAATCACTTTGCCGTAGGAATCCTTGACGGCGGTGTGCTGCGGTTTGTCGCCGATGACGGTACCGCTGCCGATGTTGTTTCCCGTGCCGAGGACTGTTCCCCGTTTAAGCGTGATACGGGAATCCAGCCGGCAGTTATCGCCGATGCAAACGTCCGGTTCGATAACGCAGAACGGTCCGATCTCGACATTTTGACCGATTTTCGCAGAAGGACTGATAATACTATGCGGGTCAATGTTCATAAGGAACAAGGGGTAGGAAGTAAGAGGCAGTTCCGTACTGTATGGATTTTTTGATTTTCAGAAAAGGGCAGTTTTAGAAAATTCCGCTCCGCCGGTTCCCACTGGGCAGCCGTATCCGAAAAATGTATAATACGGCTTCCGTTTTTCTGTCCTTTTTTTCTTACTCCTGATTCCAATGCTGCGCTGCGCTGTTTTTCTTCTTTGTGTTTTTGCCGCCGGATGTGTTATTGCGGAGAACCTGCCGCGAACGGAATACAAAGACATTCCGTACTATTCTGAAACGGCACGGGAAAAAGCCGATGACTACCAAAAATCGCAGTGCAAAGTGAAAATTTCTGTGCCAAAAGAGACCGAAGGGGCAAAGTTGCCGGTTCTCGTTTGGTTTCACGGCGGCGGTTTGACCGGCGGTTCATTGGAATATCCCGGCGGCGGAAAAAGTCAAACGCTGATAATGAACGAAAAAATCATTCTTATCGGAGCAGGATACCGTTTATCGCCGAAAGCGGATTTTCCGGCATTTATCGAGGACGCTGCGGCAGCAACGGCGTGGACGTTTGCGAACATCGAAAAGTACGGCGGCGATACGAAGAAGATTTTTATCGGCGGAATGAGTGCCGGCGGTTATTTGAGCGGTATGGTCGGACTTGACCCGCAATGGTTAGCCCCGTATAAGATTGTCAACAAAAAATTGGCGGGCATTATCATACAGAGCGGACAGGTAACAACGCATTATCACGTCAAAGCGATTCTGCCGCAAAAGTATCCGAAGCCGCGGTACCAGCCCGTCATTGACGAAAACGCTCCGCTGTTCTATCTGTCGAAAGATGCGCCGCCGATTCTGCTGACGACCGGCGACCGGGAACTCGATATGCCGGCGAGGGTTCAGGAAAACGAATTGATGTACGCGTCATTGAAAGCATTGGAACATCCGTCTGTCGAGTTTTATGAACACAAAGGATACGACCACGGCAAAGTGGCATCCTCGCCGGAATCCTTTGAACGGATTAAAAACTTTATCAAAAAAACGGTGCCGGCACCGCCGCTGACAGAATAATGAAATTCAATTTTTTTCAACCGTCTCTCCGCATCGGCAGTGTTTGCGAACTAACTCCGCCGAAACTGGAAACGCTGGAGTTAAAGAACCTGTTGCTCGACGCGGACAGCACTTTGAAACGGTACCGTGCTGAAATGCCGGAACCGGATATTTGCGAATGGCTTGAACAAATGAAAACGCACCGCATCGGGCTGTGTTTGGTGTCGAACGGCAAAGGATTTCGTATCCGGCGGTTTGCGGAAAATATCGCTTTGCCGGTTATTCCGGCGGCATTGAAACCGCTGCCGCGGGGCTGCAACGAAGCAGTCCGTTTAATGAATTTCGATAAGAAGACAACGGCAATGGTCGGCGACCAAGTGTTTGCCGATGTGCTTGCCGGTAAATGGGCGGGACTATTCACGATTTTAGTTGAACCGGTTCACCCAGAGGAGGAACATTGGTTCACAAGAATCAAAAGACCGTTTGAAAAAATCGTGCTGCGCTGATTTTCCGGTGTTTCTCCCAAGGACGGATTCAACCGTTTCGCGATGTTTTTATACTCTGAATTCTCGAAAATTATTTTTTTTCTCCGCCCCCTATTGCAATCCGAAACCGATTTGTTAAATTTTTCCCCGTTATCGGCACTTCGTCGATGATTTAACCCCAAGGAATATCGTATCGAAATAAAGTTTTCAAACTGAAAATTAGCGTTCGTTGCCTCTCATAAATTACCACTTGAACCGTTAGGTTCTACATTACGGCAACACTCAAAGGACGCTCCCGAAAGGGAGCGTCTTTGGTGTTGTGTAGTGTGCCTGTGGTAAGGTTATGAGAACAATGCAGAAACAGGCACTCTTTCTTGTTTTATCTCTGGAAGGTTGTCGTGTTCTGTGTGGTCAATGTTCTCTAATTCCTTTTCGCCCGATATTCCGCCAACTTCACAAGGAGAACTTGTTATGTTCACCCGCAAACGCCTTTCGTTCCTGTTCCTCTGCACCGCCTTGTTGTTGTCCGTCCCCTGCCTTGCCGATGAGAAAACCGACAAGGAAATCAAAGACGAGTTCGCCAACGAGCAACTCAAAGTCCTTGCCGGTATGTATAGCAAAGTCGGTTTTGTTTCGGCAAGTTATCAGCCCTATGTCAAGGGTTATTGGTGGAACACTTCGCAATCCTTTTCTGTCAAAATTGAAGGCATCAAACAACTTCCTGAACACGAATTAACGGTAACATTTTCTGTAACCGTTCACGGTTATTTTTTACTAT
>JAISJZ010000382.1 GCA_031261125.1 Planctomycetaceae bacterium
AAAGGTTTTTCAACTGTCCCAGTACCGCAAAATTGTTTTGGCAACAAACGTTGCGGAGTCCTCGCTGACCGTACCGGGCATCCGGTTTGTAATTGATACAGGAACAGCAAGAATCAGCCGGTATTCTGCCCGGTCGCGGACGCAGCGTTTGCCGATTGAACCGGTGTCGCAGGCATCGGCAGACCAGCGGGCAGGTCGCTGCGGGCGTATCGGTCCTGGTGTATGTATTCGGTTGTATTCCGAAGATGATTATTTTCGGCGGGATAAATACACCACGCCGGAAATCAAACGGTCGAATCTTGCGGCAGTGATTTTGCAGATGAAGGCGTTGCATCTCGGCAGAGTAGAGGACTTTCCGTTCATTGACCCGCCGTCAAGAGCAGCAATCAACGACGGATACGACACGTTGTACGAAATCGGCGCAACGGATAAACACGATAACTTAACGGACATCGGCAGGACGTTGAGCAAGTTGCCGGTTGACCCGCGGATCGGCAGAATGATTTTAGCCGCAAAGGATAACGGCGTATTGAACGAAATGCTCATCATAGCGGCGGCGTTGGAAATACAAGACCCGCGGGAACGACCGCAGGAACACAAAGGTAAGGCGGACGAAGCACACAAACAATTTTTTGACCCGCAAAGCGATTATGTTGCATATTTGAATCTTTGGAAATTTCATCAGGACTTGAAAAAGAAGTTGAGTTGGAATCAACTGCGGAAGGCGTGCAAACAGAATTTTCTGTCGTTCAACCGAATGAAAGAGTGGACGGACATACACAGCGAATTGGTGCGTATTGTCTGTGATGGAACTTGTTCCGTTGAAAATAACTTGAATTACGATGCACTGCACCGTTCCATTCTCACCGGCAACTTGTCCGGCATTGCGGTTAAGGAAAACAAATTTGAATACAGTGTTTGCAATGTCAGCGGCAGGGATTTGTCCCGTCAAGGACAGCGTTTCGTGTTGTGGGCGGGCAGCGGACTGTTATCTCATCAGTTAACAGACGGGGGCTTACCTCTGCCGGCTCACTGGATAATGTCATCCGAACGTGTTGAAACATCGCGCCGGTTTCTGCGGACAGCAGCCGTAATCAAACAGGAATGGATTGAACCACTGGCGAAACATTTAATTACGAAACATTACAGCGATGCCCATTGGAACGGTGAAACAGGATACGTTCACGCTTACGAAAAAATCTCATTGCTCGGCTTAACTCTTGTGCCGAAAAGGAGATGCAACTACGGACCGATTGACCAGAAAACGTCAAGAGAAATTTTTATTCACAGAGCGTTGGTTGAAATGGATTTGCAAACTTCCTGCGAATTCTTTGAGTATAACAAGTTGATGGTTGAAGAGGCAAATAAGTTGCAGGACAAGTTACGCCGCAGCAGCGTGTTGAAACCGTTGTCGGCGAGGTACGATTTTTACAATGCAAGAATACCGGCGGAGGTGTATGATAAACGAAGTTTAGAAAAATGGATTAAAACAACAACATCGCAGCAAATGGTGCCGCTGACATTTGAATTATCCGATTTATGTGATGAAGTATTGCCGGATAATTTTTCCGAGAAATTTCCGAACAAAATTGAAACGTTTGACAATTCGACGGTTGATGTAGAGTACAATTTTCAGCCCGGCGAAGAGAACGATGGTTTGACAATTATCGTTCCGAAAGAAGGGCTTCGGCAACTTGCGCCGGAGCGTCTCGGCTGGCTTGTTCCCGGTTTGTTAGAGCAAAAAATTATTGCGATGCTCAAAACACTGCCGAAGGATGTCCGCAGGCAAATTGTTCCGATTCCCGACACAGCAAAAGAGATTTTGAAACGATTGATGTTCGGTGAAGGAAAGTTGGAAGACCAAGTCGCCGTTGAAGTGAGCCGGTTAGCCGGTTTCCCCGTGAAACCGCAGGACTTAACGGACGGGCTGCCGCGGGAGATGACGATGAACATCCGCGTTCTCGACGAACACGGTAAACCGGCAAAAGAAAGCAGGGATATAAATGAGTTGCGAAAAGATTTCGGAATAAAGCAAACAGAATTTGTCATAGTCAAAGATGACCGATGGAACCGGTCGGATATTACAAAGTGGGACTTCGGCACGCTGCCGGAGTTTATCGAAGTAAAACGCGGAGCAACTGTCATCAAGGCGTTTCCGATGCTGCAATACGCTCCGCACACCGCCGGTGTTGCGGCCAAATTATCTGATGCGCCGGACACCGCCCATCGGGAAACACAACTCGGCATTACCCGGCTGTTTTACCTCGCTCATAAACGGGACATTCAGACACAAGTGGAGTATCTGCCGAACAGCAATAAGATGAAACTCTACGCCCAAAGTTTGCCGGAGTTTGACTTCAAACACGATACCGGTATGCTCATTGCAAAACGGGCTTTACAGACAGAAGAATTGCCGGTTCCCCGCGGCGCAGCGGAATGGGAACAGCGGAATAAAACGGGTTTTGCCCAACTTGGCATCGCGGTACAAGACGTTACGAAAATGATTGTACCTTTGTTGGAAAATTATCAGGCGGCAAGAGCGGCAATTCAAACAAGTGAGCCGAAAACTATGTTTTCGGCTGCTGCCGAAGAAGCAAAACAGCATTTACAAACATTAACAACACCGTTTTTTTTACTGCAAACGTCTTGGCAGTGGTTAAAAGAGTACCCGCGGTACTTCAAAGCAATCAGTGTCCGTTTTGAAAATTCGCCTATCGCATCCGATACATTGAAAACCGCCGAATTGCAAAAATACCGAACACAGTACGAAGAACGTCTCGCATTGCATAATGCGGCGGGGATACACGACCCTGAATTGGAATTGTTCCGCTGGATGCTCGAAGAATACCGCGTTTCACTGTTCGCCCAAAAACTAGGAACCGCCGTGAAAGTTTCTCCGCAGCGGTTAGATAAACAATGGGAAAAAGTCCGGCGGTAAAATTACGCTAACCGTTCTTTCGTTGACCAAAGTCCTGCCGACGGCGTATCAATGAAATAAATTTCTTCGCCATCCGGCATTGTGTCGAACCCGTTCTGTAATACTTCGGGATTGTACTGCTTTACCGTTTCAGCGTAATCGGCATAACCGAAGTTGACGCTTTCGATGTCTGCTTTGCTCATCTTACCCGGTGCGTAGGTAATTTTGAACCGACCTTCCGGCGAACCGTGAATCAGGTGCGCTGTCCCAACCGCAAAATTTTTCAAATCGCCGTCTGCCGGACATTCGTTGTACAATTTCATAATCCGTTCCGTCCCGGTATAACCGTACTTGCGAATGATAGCGTCAATTTCCGGCTGTTCTCCGAACCGTTCCAAACCGGGAGCAATGATTAACAACTCGCCGCCGTCTGCCATTGCTTTACGGGTTCGATACACTGCCTTGTTCGCTACCCAGGTAGAGTAAAATTCATTGCCCTGCATCACGGCGACGACCTTCTTCAACGGTGGAACAACGGTAATGTTGTGCTGTTGCGATAACTTTGCTGCTCCAAGATACGTTTCGACCGTTTCACCGGCAAAAACGCCGATATGTACGAGTTGTTCCTTCTCATACGCCATCACGACTTGCAGATACGCATCGGGCAGTCCTTTCAGGTATTTCTCTTCAGCATAGTTATAGCAAGCCCGAAGCGGTGTCGTGAGTGTCCCTAGATTATTTTCGATGCCGCAGCACGCCGCCATCAGGTGTGATGCGCAAATCATTTCTTTGCCGCCCAAACCGATGAAGTAATTTTTGTTGTGATTCGCAAAACCGAGAACTTCGTGCGGAACGACGTGACCGATGTTGAGAATCAAATCCCAATGTTCGTCCAATAACATTGCGTTAAGAGCAACGGGGATTTCCCAATTTTCTAACAGCGGACTTGCGCCGGCAGCACGGACGGCAGCGGTTGCTTCGCGGACAAACCCGGCGGGGATTTCGCCGAT
The DNA here is from genome assembly GCA_031261125.1 of Planctomycetaceae bacterium. Classification (GTDB taxonomy): domain Bacteria; phylum Planctomycetota; class Planctomycetia; order Pirellulales; family Thermoguttaceae; genus WRKP01. Next base: position 3,928 of record JAISJZ010000382.1, read on the forward strand.
GCGTTTCGCTCCGCCTCGCCAATCGTGTTTATGAATCCGCTCTTCCGGTACGGAACCGAACATCCACCGGTTTTGTTCCGGCGTGTGCGGAATGTGCTGACCAAGTGTGGGAATCAGATGCACATCGGCATCTTTCGAGAAAATTTTGTACAAATGTTCGGTAATATAACCGGCTCCGCTGTGGGCGCGGGTGATGTCCGGCGGCAGGAGCAGAACCCGTTTCGGGTGTTTGCAAATCCGCTGCTTCGCTTCATCGGCAAACTTTTCGGCAAGAGGCAGGACTTCTTGTTTCGTGAGCGTTCGTTGTTCAGAAAACCACATAAGGGGGATTAAAGGGAAGGGAATAGGAAACCATAAACAACGGTATTATATTTCATTCGGTTGTTTAAGGAAACCGGTCAACAACTTTACCGACAATCACGATGCACGGATGATACAGTCGTTCCTGTCGGAATGTTTCTGATACTTCAGCGAGCGTTGTCCGAACAATGCGCTGGTTCGGCAGCGTTGCCTCGAACACAATAAGTACCGGTGTTTGCGGTTCTTTGCCGGCTTCTAACATTGTGCCGCTCCAAATCTCCGCCGTTGCCGTTCCCATATAGAAGACAAGCGTACCGGGAAAAGCAGCAAATTGTCCGAAGTCCAACTTCGGCAGCGACGGGTCGTGTTCATAAGACAGATGACCGGTAATGAACGCCGCCGCACTGGCAAAGTGCCGGTCGGTGAGCGAAATGCCGGCAACTTGTGCCGCCGCCGATGCCGATGTAATGCCCGGTACAACTTCAAACGGAATATTGGCATCGGCAAGTGCTGTCATTTCTTCGTTCAGCCGACCGAAGATATGCGGGTCGCCGCCTTTGAGCCGAACAACCGCCTGCCCCGCCGCTGCCGCTTCAATCATTCGTTGATTGACTTCGGTTTGTTTCAGTTTCCGACCCGTGTAAGGTTGTCCGAGGGAAACGAGTTCCGCTTCCGCTTTGGCGTGTTGCAGCGTCCGCTCATCGACGAGGTAATCGTATAAAATCAGGTCGGCTTCGGCGATACACCGGACGGCTTTGAGTGTCAGCAATTCAGGGTCGCCCGGTCCCGCACCGACAATAAAGACCTTTTTCATTGTTTCAAACAGTTCTTGATTTTTCTGTCCCAATAACACCGTAAAGCGGAATAGACGCCGTCTGCGAATTGTAACTGCCGAAACCGCTAACGATAAATTAAACAAAAACTATTTACCGTGTTCGTTTCATCATTGACAAACGGAGGCGTTTGTCAATTTCCGCTTTTTTCTTTGCATCCCGTTTGTCGAATTCCTGTTTGCCTTTGCAAAGCCCCATCAACACTTTCGCTTTGCCTTCTTTGAAGTACATTCGCAAGGGAACGAGTGTTAATCCTTTTTCGTAAGCCCGCATTGCAAAACGCTTGATTTCCCGGCGGTGCAGCAGAAGTTTCCGCTCCCGCTTCGGTTTATGATTGAAGCGGTTTGCCTCAACGTACTCCGCGATGTCGCAGTTCACCAGAAACACTTCACCATTTCGGACTTTACCGAACGCATCGCCTATCGCTGCGGTACCGGCACGCAAACTTTTCACTTCGCTGCCGACCAAAATGATACCGCACTCCAGCGAATCTAAAACACTGTACTCGTGCCGTGCTTTGCGGTTTTCGGCAATAACCCGCTCGTTGGGATTGGA